>NZ_WTEW01000019.1:0-51747 GCF_009795865.1 Gilliamella sp. Pas-s27 | reverse complement strand
ACGTTACCGAGTTGCTTAGCTAATTCTAAAAGTCCTAATTTAGGTTTAATGATTTTGGCTGTTTGATTCATTTCTGACTCTCCTTTTTGTGTTATAAAATAACTTGAATGTCAGATTAAGTAAAGACTATTGCATATAATCAAAAAAGAAGACATTATAAACTGGGATTTATTTCACCTGCAGAATTTGAATACAATTTACTAAAAACTACCTAAGATTGTCTCCAAGTATTGTTGACCGTTACAGGTATAATTGCCACGTTTGTTTTTTCTGTTTTGAACGGTAAATTAGAAAAGTCGAAAAAATCAAATTCTATTAATAAGGCTAAATAATTGGAATTACTTGGTGAGTTTCTCATATCGACAGATTGTATATCTGTAAAAAAATAAATTCCCCAATATTATAGGTTAATTTGGTTTTGTTACCTACGATCTTATGATCATTTAATATGATTATAAATAAAGGTTTTAATATAGGTTATTTAATAATATTTGTCTTTTTTTGATTGATATATGGAAATGCAAGGGTGGGTATTTATTACATCATTTAAGCTATTTTATCGTCTTAAATTGTTTTATTTGATTATTTAACTTATTTAATTTTATTCAAAAACGCTACCACTATTGATATTTAGATCGATAAATCAATAGGTAATAATATTGTTAGATTAAAATGAAATAATTAGCGTGTACTTTAAAGGTATATTGATACACAAAAAATCAATAACCTTATCTTTTTTTACTAAAAAGTGTTGATATATCATTTATTATTATAAATTTTTAATGTAATCAACAAATGTACGCAGACTATGGCTAATATATTGATTACGTGGATAGTAAAGTTGTAAGCTAGGTCTTATAGGTAACCATGATTCAAGAACTGAAATCAATTCTCCACTTTCCAGATAAGATTTTGCTTGTTCATAACTGGTATAGCAAATCCCCATATTACATAATGCTGCTTTTAATGCTGAGTCCATATCATCAAGTATAATATTACCTTTTGGCATAACTTCTATTTTTTCATTGGATTTTTCAAATTCCCAAAGATAAGTTCTGCCACTTTTGTATCGAAAAACAATACTTTTGTGAATATTTAAATCATATGGGTGAGTTGGAATCGGATAATGAGTGAAATAATTTGGAGTAGCCACTACGCACATTTTTATTTTTGGACCAATAGGTATGGTGACCATATCATTTTCAACTGTAGTATGTAAACGTATCCCTGCATCGAATTCATGTTGTACAATATCAATTAATTGATCCTCGGTTGAAATTTCGACTCTAATATCTGGAAATTGACGAGTAAATCCAGCAACAATCGGTATCAGTACTAAACGAGAAAATATAGGGGCCGTATTAATTTTTAATGTCCCCATTGGTGTTTTACGAAAATGGTTTACTTCATCTAATATTGTCTCTATTTCATCAAAGGCTGGTCTTAAACGTTCATAAAGAGTAAACCCAACTTCAGTTAGCGATACACTACGTGTTGTGCGCTTAAAAACTTGAACCTTAAGTCGCTGTTCTAATTGTTTAATGGCGTGGCTAATAGCAGAGGGCGATAAACCTAATGCATTTCCTGCTGCACGAAAATTTTTGTAGCGAGCTACTGCAATAAATACTGTAAAATCAGCAAATTTCAATTTCATTAGTGAAAATTCTTCATTAAATAATGCCAAATAAGTCACTTTACAGAATAAAAAACGTTCTGTAAATTCATAATTTGTATTTTGGTAGGGAGAATTTAATGAAAACAAATAATTTATATATCATATGGGCTAATCCTCGAGAGGATTCATTAACTGCAAATATTGTTAAAGAAATGAATAATCAGGCAATAAAGCAAGGAATTGAGGTCACAAACTTAGATCTTTATCGTTGTAATTTTGATCCTGTTTTACGAGAAGAAGATGAACCTGAATGGGAAAACCCTACAAAGCAATACTCTGCAGAAGTTCGTCGTTTGTTTGCAGAACTTGATAATAAAGATACTATAGTAATAGTCTTTCCTGTTTGGTGGTATAGTTTTCCTGCAATATTGAAAGGGTATTTTGAACGAGTATGGAACTATGGTTTAGCGTATGGAGAAGGATCTAAGTTAAAAGTTGAAAAAATCAGATTTGTTGCACTAGTTGGTGGTACAAAGGCTGGCTTTTTGGAATATGGTTGGGAACAACACATGACTGATTATGTTATGAAGGGCATGCATTATCTACAAGTTAATGATATAAAAATTGATTTTCTTTATAACACAATTGGTCTTGAGAATGTTGATGAAGATCATTATCAACGTTTTTTTGAGCAAGCTCGTAATATTATCTCTGAATTAGTTTAATAGTTTCTATAAATTATTTAGTTAGGTCTAGTTTTGTTGAATAGCTAGACCTAAATTTTAATAAAAATTTTAAAAAAATTAACGTAAGTTAAGAAAAAACAAATACCCCATTTTTAGTACAAATCTCACGTAGCTAGTGTAATTCGGTATTTTACCTATAAAAATATTTAGGAATGACATTGATTTTATTATTTTTTAAAATTTATCATCTAAGGAATTCTAAATTGTTAATGTAAAATTCTTTGCATTTTTCAAAAGAGGAAAGATTAAATTTTATATTTCCTTTCCTACCAACCTGAAATGTAACCTCTGTTTTATGCTCAAAGGCATCATCGTTACCCCCCAATTTGATTAAATTCATTAACAAAAGCATACAGCCCTAATGTGTCTAGATCGTTTTTGGGAAGAATGTTATTTTCTCGATATATTTCGTCAGGAAAATTTTGTAGGAGTTTAGTGAGTTCATAGTTATAAAATTTGCATCGTAATGGTTTAGGTTCATCATTATCAAATTTCACTGTTATGTTACTTTTTGTTTTCCACGCACTCAAATTTATATGTGGAGCAAACATGATATTGCTTAAAATATATTGAAAATAATCAGGAGCGGAAGTCAAGTATCCCTGTAGTCGTGATTGTTGACCCGATTGATCTGGTAAGGAAATAAAGCTAATGAGTGGGTCACCAATTAATTCATTGGTTAAAGCTGAAAGTTGATAAAGCATAATACAATGATCAAAAGTTTTATAAAATAGTTTTCTAGACTCGTTATAAGGCATTTCAAAATCAACATTTCCTTGTGGGGTATAACGTTTACCATTTCCATGCTTTACGCCATTCAAATAATGCTGAGTGGCAATTAAGGAGCCATTATCATCATACCAACGGGCTTCTCCATGGTATTTTTTGTCTACATATGGGATTTCTTTATAAATATTTCCATTAGGGTAAAAGTACTGAATAAGCCCACCCTTCTTTGGGTAGATTTCCCAAATATTACCATTTCTGTGATAAACACGATACTCGCCAATTGTTTCACCTTTGTTCCAATTTTGTTCACTAGCTATAATGCCTGACTCATAAAAATATGTATCCAACCCATCAGGTTCCCCCATCGTTAAGTATATATTGATGATAAATATTGCCATTTGGATAATATTGTACACATGGACCGTTTTCTACACCATTTTTATAATTTTTAACTATGCATAGTTTACCTTTTTCATAATAGCGACTCTCTCCATGTTCAACACCATTAGCGTAGTTAGTTTCGAAATAAAAGCTGTCATCTAAAGCTGTTATTTTTGTTAGTCCATGTCTTTTTCCGTTCACATAATTAATTTCAAAAAGACTTTCTTCTGAATCATCAAATAAAACGGTACCAGTGATAGGTACCCCTAAACTATCTGTACAGTATGAATCGTTATTTTTTAATTTGACTTCATTGGCTTTATAAAACATTACTTTTAATATCCTTTTTATGATACGGTTATAATTATTTTTAAATTGAAACTAGAGTAAATACTATAATAAATAATCTTTTGCTAATTATGAACTTATAAAAAATTAGGTTTATTTACAATAGATGACAATTAAATTTGCTTTATTAATGTAACTATTTTTTTAAATAGTATAGCTACAGTAGAATATTACTTTGTGATAAAAATAATTTTAGCCATGAAAAAGTAATTTTTAAAATTTTAATAGGACTTAATGATATTTAAAGTTTTTATATACTAAACTATGAAATTGGAGCGGGAAACGAGGTTCGAACTCGCGACCCCGACCTTGGCAAGGTCGTGCTCTACCAACTGAGCTATTCCCGCATGAGAGGCGTTTATTAGTGGTGCCCGGGGCGAGACTTGAACTCGCACGGCCAAAAAGGCCGAGGGATTTTAAATCCCTTGTGTCTACCGATTTCACCACCCGGGCTCAAAACAAATTACTAAAAGTAACTGCGCTTTGAATGGTGTGCATTTTACCTATCTTATCATTGCAGTCAATAAAAATTTTAAATTAATTGTTTAATTGCTCAATGTTTGACTTATTTTATATTTAAAACAGATTACTTTTAATTTTATACAATAAAAAGTGTTATTTTTTAATTAAATACTTTATGTAAAAAATACTTTAAAAAAAGTTATTCTTCATCAAGTAGATCACTGTGTGCTATCCATAAATATTGTAACATTGATAATAAGGTTAAGAATGTTGCAATAAATAAGGCAGCAAGTCCTGCGTAAATGACCATATCACAAGGTCGCCAAAGCAGCCAAGTTAACGCTGTCATTTGTACAATTGTTTTGATTTTGCCAATTGATGAAACAGCAACACTGTTACGTTTGCCAATTTCGGCCATCCATTCACGCAGAGCTGATATGATTATTTCACGAGAAACAATAATAATTGCAGGGATTGAGATCCACCACGCTTGGTAATATTGCGTAATTAAAACTAATGCAATCGTTACCATAATTTTGTCAGCGACGGGATCCAAAAAGGCACCAAATTTCGTAGTTTGATCTAAACGACGAGCAAGATAACCATCTAATACATCAGTCACTGCTGCAATTAAAAAAACTAATGCAGAAAAAAAACCAGACCATTCATAAGGAAATAAATAAAATGCCAACACAAAAAAAGGGATTAAAATAATTCGAAATAATGTTAAGGTTGTTGGAAAATTAATTTTCATGTGACATAAGCTCTTTTTTTTGCTTTATTAATCAATACATTAATGATTAGTAAAAAAATAGTATTTTATTGGCGTTTATGTTGCCTGAAATACATTATTTTTTCAATGTGCTATTGCTTTAAATTTAGGTAAATTTTTTCTGCTAATGACTTAGATATGCCTTGTACTTGTGCTATTTCGTCAACACTGGCATTTTTTAATCCTCTTAATCCGCCAAAATGTTTTAATAATGCTTGACGTCTTTTAGAACCAATGCCTTCAATATGTTCTAGGGCACTATCAGTAAGTTGTTTTGTCCCTTTTTTGCGTTGTCCAACAATAGCGTGATCGTGCGATGCATTACGAATTTGTTGAATGAGTAATAGCGCAGGGGAGTGATCATCAAGATAATATCCTATGCCATGAGCTTCAAAAAAGAGGGTTTCTAATCCTTCTTTACGATCAGCACCTTTAGCAACACCAATTAGTATAGGATGATTTTTGTTCCAATTTACCTCTAATTGTTCAAATACCTTTAGAGCTTGATTAAGTTGCCCTTTACCACCGTCGATAAAAATAATATCTGGAACTTTGCCATCAGGTAGATCTTTTTTACTATAACGGCGTGTTAAGACTTGTTTCATTGCGGCATAATCATCGCCAGGTGTGATGTCGGTAATATTATAACGACGAAATTCAGATTTAACTGGTCCTTTGTCGTCAAACACAACACAAGATGCAATGGTATTTTTGCCCATAAAGTGGCTGATATCAAAGCATTCCATTCGGTTAATTTTATCGATTCCCAAAAAAGATTTTAATGCGTCATATCTCTGTTTTATTGTTGAGTTTTCTAATAATTTATTTTTAACTTCAGTTTGAGCATTCACTGTTGCTATATTGAGTAATTTAAGATTATCTCCTTTAGGCTCATCAATTAGTTTAACTTGATGTTCTGCAATAAGTGACAGTGTATCTTCCATTGGTTGTTTATCTGATAACGAAAAATTGAGTAAAACTTTTCTAGGAATATTTCTATTCTGATTACCTTGTAGATAAAATTGGCCTAAAAAAGTTTCTATAACTTCTTCTAGTTCTGTATTTGATGGTACTTTAGGAAAGTATGAGCGATGACCAAAAGTTTGTCCGTTACGAATAAATAGTATATAGATACAAGCTAAGCCTAACTCATAATGAAAACCGATGACATCAAGATTATCATTATTGTTGTATATCGCTTGTTTTTCATTAATGTGTTTTATTGCTTGAAGTTGATCACGCAAGATCGTTGCTTTTTCAAAGTTAAGTTCGCTACTAGCTTTTTGCATATCTTTAGTTATTTTTTGTAGTATTTGATCTGATTGACCAGATAAAAATAATCTAACATAGTTAACTTGTTCAAGGTAATCTTCATCACTGACTAAACCCGGCACACAAGGGCCTAGGCAACGTTTAATTTGGTATTGTAGACAAGGGCGTGTTCGATTGCGATAGGTTGAATTTAAGCACTGCCTTATCGGAAATGTTTTTTGTAATAAAGTTAATATTTGTTTTACTGCGTATCCACTTGGATAAGGCCCAAAAAACTCATCTTTTTTTCGATTTATCGCTCCCCGATAAAGTGAAAGTTGTGGATGAAGTTCTTTGCTTAGTTTTATAAATGGATAACTTTTATCATCTTTTAAAAGTACATTGTATCTAGGTTGATATTTTTTTATATAAGTTTGTTCAAGCAGCAATGCTTCTGTTTCGGTATTGGTAATTGTGAATTCGATACGATGGATATGGCTCACTAGCATATCCGTTTTTAATGTTTTTTTGCTGTTATTAAAGTAGCTTTTTAGTCGATTATTAAGATCTTTGGCCTTTCCCACATAAATAATCGTTTCTTTATCATTAAACATTTGATAAATACCCGGTTTATGTGGGACTGTTTTTAAAAAAGAATTTGAATCAAATTGGCTCATATTAGTTTTCGAAGGTGAGGGCTCTTTTCTCTATGATCCTCATAATGGTGCTAAGTAAGCCATTTATCAAGAGGTAAACTAAGCCTGCAACAACAAAAATAGAAAAATCATAATAATCACCATTTAATTGGTTGCTATATCCCATAATGTCCATCACGGGAATCATTGATGCTAATGCCGTACCTTTTACAACAAAGACTACCTCATTAGAGTAAGTCGAAAGAGCTCGTTTTAATGCATAAGGTAAAATAACTTTTAATGTTTGTTTTTTATCCATACCAAGTGCTTCACAAGCTTGCCACTGTCCTTTAGGTAAGGCCTTTAATGAACCATAAAAAATTTGAGTTGTATAGGCGGCACTGTTGAGTGTTAATGCTAGATAAGCACAAAACCAAGGTGATGAGATAAGTTCATAAAGTACGGGGACTTTGCTTAATGTATCACTAAATTGTGATGGTCCATAATAAATTAAAAATAGTTGTACAAGTAGTGGGGAGCCCGTAAATAAAATAATATATGTACGAATAGCTTTAGTTAAAGCATACGAATTTAGTGACAATAAACATGAAAAGATGATTGCGAGCAATCCAGCCGATAAAATTCCTAAAATTCCTAAGCTTAATGTATTAGGCAGACCTTGAAGTATGATTTTAAGGTAATAAATAAAAGTATCAAACATAATAAGACCTTACTAATTTTTTGCTGATGTTGGTTGTTCAAAATAGGTTGAACGTTTTTCAATTCGTGATATAACTTTTTGACTTAAAATTGAGATGATTAAATAGATAATCATTGCAATAAAATACCATAAAAAAGGTTGATTTGTTCGAGCTATAATTGCTTTTGTTTGCATCATTAAATCATTAATGGCAATAGCCGATACAAGTGCTGTATCTTTTAATAAAATCAGCCATTGATTACTTAATCCCGGTAATGCATGACGCCACATTTGAGGCATTATTATACGAAAAAATATGCGTGATTTGCTAAGTCCAAGTACTTGGGCTGCTTGCCACTGTCCATTTGAAATTGCTTTAAATGCACCACGCAGTGTTTGTGAGGCATAAACTGCATATAAAAGGGAAAGTGCAGCAACGCCACATAAAAAAGGGTTAATATTAAAATTTTGAATGTCCAGCTGTATTGTTAATGAGGTAAAGTAAAGGTTAATTGTAAAACCATCATTTAATAATATGAGTAACAACGGTAATCCGTTATAAATAGCGACAACAATTAATAGTTCAGGTAAAGCTCGAATCGTTAAATTAAAAAGTGACATTAACCATGCAACTGGTTTAATTGGAGACAATTCTAATAGCGTAAAAATAAAGGCAAAAAATATGCCTACCACTAATGATACTAAAGCTAATGATAATGTAATTGATGTCGCTTGTGCTAGTGGCAATATATATCCATCCATCAAAGATAGAATCCAATTTATTTTATTTGTTAGAAAGTCTGACATAAGAAAACCGTTGTTAAATTAACATTGTTTAATAAAAAATAAACTCGCCGCAAAGTATGCGGCGAGATCATAATGACGTCGATTTTTGCTATTTAATAACTATTTGTTAAACCATTTTTTATAAATAGCGTCTAATTCACCATTTGCTTTTAGTTTATCAAGAGCTTGGTTAAATTGATTCAACAATTGATCATTACCTTTGCGTACTGATATACCTAAGCCTTCGCCAAAAAATTCGTGATCGGTGATTTTGTCAGCTAATGGTACAATATCAGTCTCTTTACCTAGCCATTCACCAGCAACAATTGAGCTTGAAACTATGGCATCAATTCGTTTTGCTTTTAAATCTAAAAAAGCAAATTGATAGCTATCGTAACTGACTTGTTTAACGTCAGGGTATTTTTCACTTAGGTATTTTGGGTAAGTTGTTCCTTTTTGAATACCAACACGTTTGCCTTTTAGTTGATCAAGGCTAGTTAAGGTATCTTTTAAAGTAACAAACTGGATTGAACTATCATCATAATAAATTTTTGTAAAATCAACTTGTTTTTGACGCTCAGGTGTCACATCAATTCCCGCTATTGCTGCATCAATTCGACGTGTTTTTAAGCTTGGAATTAAGCCATCAAAAGATTGATTAACAATTTTGCAAGAGGCTTTGATGTCTTCGCAAATTTTATTAATCACATCAATATCAAACCCAATAATTTCATTTTTTTCATTGGTAAATTCAAAAGGCGCATAAGTTGCTTCTGTGCCAATGGTTAATGTTTCTGTTGCTTGAGCAACAAAGGCTGTGCCTGCAAGAAAAATAGCGAGTAATGTTTTTTTCATATATCCACCCAATTTTATTTTAATTAATGTGACAAATAAGCTTTAAATTCTTCAGTTTTAGGATGAGTAAAACATTCAAGTTGCCCTTGCTCTATAATTTTACCTTGTTCCATATAAATTACTTGTGAAGCAACCTTGCGAGCAAAATCGACTTCATGAGTAACAATAATTTGCGTAATACCTGTCTGCGATAGTTCATTAATAATTTCAGCAACTTGTGAAGTAATAGCCGGATCTAATGCCGCTGTTGGCTCATCAAATAATAAGATTTTTGGCTCCATCATTAATGCTCTAGCTATTGCAACACGTTGTTGTTGTCCACCAGAAAGGTGGAGAGGGTAACGATGAGACATATCATTAATTTGTAGCCTTTCTAATATAGCCATTGCTTTATCACTTGCTTCTTTTTTTGATAGTTTTAATACTTGGCAAGGTGCTTCAATCAAATTTTCTAGTACGGTTAAGTGCGGCCACAAATTATAATTTTGAAAAACCATACCAACATGTTTTCTTAATAATCTAACTTTTGATTCATTGATTTTTTTTGAAAAATCAAAATATGAGTTAGCAATAGTCATGCTGCCTGATGTTGGAATTTCAAGTAAATTAAATACTTTTAATAAAGAGCTTTTACCTGCTCCACTTTGACCTAGTAATACAATAGTTTCACCTAGTGGATAGCAGAGTGAAACATCATTTAATGCCTGATGCTCACCATAAAAGCAGTTAATATGACTTAATTCAATGTTCATTGTTAATTAAATATTTTGTATAACGATAAATTTGACTAAATATTACTTTTTTTTGCATAAAAATGCAATCTAATTTATTAGACTATTGCGTTTTTATTTTGTTCTTATACAAAAGTCATAGCTTTCCTGAAACTTTTTGACAAAATTTTTATTATTAATAATAGCTATTGAGAATTGGATAGGATTGGAATAACAGGACCAAGATATTTAGGTTCTTTTTTTAGAATATAAAGATCAATAAAAGCACTAACTCGCGCAAACATTTCTCGGATTCGAACTAACTTCATGCTTTTAGGGGAAGGTACTGCAAAGCATTGTGCTTGTATACCTTGAGCAAGCGCAATGAAAATTGCTCTTTCGCAATGAAACTCTTGAGTGATGATGGTAAAATCATTCGCATCAAATACTTTATTGGCCCGAACAACTGAATCAAGGGTTCTAAAACCTGCATAATCTAAAACAATTGAGTCACTAGGGATACCTGCTTTTATTAAATCTTTTTTCATTGTAATGGGTTCGTTGTAGCTCAAAAGAGCGTTATCTCCACTAAGTAAAAGATAATTAACTTTACCTTGCCAATAAAGCTCAATTGCTCCATCAATTCGATTTTGGTAAAACCCATTTATAACACCGTTGCGAACATATTTTGATGTACCAAGTACAACACCAATCTCTCGATAGGGAAGTTTATTTTCATCATGGTAGATATAAGGTGCTGTTTTATAACTAATCCAATAATCTAAACTGACAATTACTGCCATCAAAAAAAAACAGAAGCTAGCAATATAAGCAATAATTTTTTTAAATTTCATGCTAAAACCAGTTAAAAATAAAAACCATTATTGGAAATAAAAACGGAGCTGTCAATGACGTTATAATACCACATAAAACTAATGATAATGAACTATATGCTCCTTCATTATAGTCCATCTCAATGCAACGAGCAGTACCGACTGCGTGTGAAACAGCGCCAATGGATAATCCTCTTGCTGGAGCCGATTTTATTTTTACTAGATTTAATATCTGGTGTCCAAATATACCGCCAAGTATTCCAACAAGTATTACACATAATGCTGCTATAGATGGAACTCCACCTTGGTTACTTGCAATTGTTACCGCAATAGCTGTAGTGACTGATTTTGGTAATACTGATGCGGCAATTTCGTTATTTCCACCTAGCCAAAATACAATGCAAACTCCGGTTATCATTGATGCAAGTGAAGCTGTTAGCGTAATAATCATTATTGATTTCCATCTAGCTTTGATCTGTGGAATAAGTTCATATAAAGGGTAGGCAAGGGCAACAACAGAATAAGGTAATAAGTCATTAATAATTTTCACATTATTAACATATTGAGTGTAATTTGTTTTGGTTATTAGTAAAATTGGAATTAAAACAATAACTGTAACCACTAAAGGATTAAATAATGGATTTTTTATTTTAAATGACATTTTTCGAACAATGAGAAAAACACAAAGTGTTAATGGTAACATCCATATCATGGCTGATTATCCTCATTTTTTGGTGGTACAGTTGGATCTTGATTTACTGTTTTATGGAAATGTTCTGTTAAAAAAGCAGTAAAAAGCAGCACAATTAGAGTACCGCCAACACTGCCAAATATAATTGGTACCCAATTTTGCAATAAAAGTGAATAATTATCCATAATCCCCATCGCTGCAGGAACAAAAAGTAATGTCATGTAGCGCATAAAAAGATTACAACTATTTTTTATCCAACAAGTGGGTATTAATTGAAAAGCCAGTAAAAAAAATAAAATTAACAATCCAATAATACTACCTGGAATTATTATTGGTAATAATTTAGAGATTATATTACCTACCCATAAACAAAGTGTTAAAACAAGAAGACCTCGACCATAACTAAAAGCAGTATAGTATAAAGAATATAGTCGATGTTTAATTGTGGCGTGCTTGGCTAAAAAATGTTTCATAATATAAATGCTAATTATCTTAATCTTTAATTATGATGATTATCCCTATGGTTAGGATGAAATATATTTGTTTATATCATACGCTCGCTAAAATTAATTATCCAACTAAATAATGACAATAGTTATAAAGCTGTTTAATTATTGCTAGTTTTTTGGGGTGCTGAATATACTTTTCAGTAAGTTGTTCTAATGTTAATAAATAATCTTGTACTTTTAATGTATTAAGTTTGTCACGGCAGTGATCTAGCCATATTAGTTGTTCTTGTTCAGTTAATGTTTGTGGATAATTTCGTGCTTTGTATCTGAAAAATAGAGGGGCTAAGCGAGAATCATCAAATGTTAATGATAAAGTATCTAATAAATTAGCAGGTGTTGTTCGAATTGTTTCGCAACGTAAACTATCTTGTTTATTTAAAAATCCATTATATATTTGGGCATCAACATCAGGATGAGTAGAATAATTTTCATTTATTGCAAATAATTCTGCCATTTTATTTTGTAGTGTTTCTTGATGCTGGAATAATTTTTGTTGCTTGATTAAACAAAGATCTACATCAATATTAAACCTTTTGCTATTTTGTGATAATAATGTTTTTATTGGAGCAACAATAGGACATTTATTAATATGAATTAACTTTAAAGGAATTCGTGATTCATTAAACTCAAGATTTTCTGTTTTGGTATAGAGCTTTTCTTTAATCTTTTCTACAGGTAAATCAATAATTGAATCAATATCACCCATTAAGTCACAAACAATCACTGCGTTATTTTGTAATGGATGCCAAGCAATTGGGCAAACTAATGACATATTGCCACGATAATTACCAAGCATGCCTGATACGTGAACAATAGGTGTCATGTTGACGGTATTAATAAGTTCTGCAACTCTATTTTTATTGCGTAATGTAAAAAAATAATTGAAAAGCTTAGGTTGTTTTTCTTTTATTAATTTGGCTATTGCTATAGTTGCATAAACATCAGACATAGCATCATGCGCATGTTCATGTTCAATGTTGTTCGCCTTTGATAAATGTTCTAAGCGAAAGCTTGGCTGGTCTTCATTATTTATTGGCCAATTAATACCTTCTGGCCTAAGTGCATAACAAGCACGAACGACATCAAGAAGGTCCCATCTGGAATTTCCGTTTTTCCAACTATAGGCATAAGGATCATAAAAATTACGATACAAAATATTTCGCGTTACTTCATCATCAAAGCGAATATTGTTGTAACCTAAAATACATGTATTGGGCACACTAAATGCTTGATGGATTAAACGAGTAAATTCCGCTTCACAAAAACCTTTTTGGTTTGCTTCTTGGGGGGTAATTCCTGTAATTAATGCTGCTTCAGGATTTGGCAAGTAATCTTGAGATTGTGAACAATATATAACCAATGGTTCTTCAATAATATTAAAATCTTCATCAGTTCGAACTCCGGCAAATTGAACAGGTCTGTCTAGAGCTGGGTTGACACCAAAGGTTTCATAATCATGAAAGTAAAAACTTGGCTGTTCTTGGGTATTTTTCATTGTGCTTCTTTGTCCGTGATTGTTCTTTTATTTATTTAAATTCAATGGTATATAATAAATTTTTGTTCATTTTTGTTTTTAGCTATTTAAGCATTTTTTTAGTTGTTCACTTGCAAATGTGTACAGATTGAGTACATAATTATATTTTCATATGTGTACAGAATGTAGAAAATAAAATGGCATTAAGTGATACAAAATTAAAATCAATATTAAATAAACCTTACACAGGGTTGCCTGAGTTAACCGATGGTGATGGTTTGGGAGTAAGAATATCACAAAAAGGAACAATTGCGTTTCAATTTCGTTATAGATGGAACGGAAAAGCTCAAAGAATGACAATAGGACGTTACCCATCATTATCGCTTAAAGATGCTAGGATTTTGGTCGGTGAGCTGAGAGACTTATATAATAAAGGAATCGACCCAAAAAAGCACAATCAAGCAAACAATACAGGTATGACTTTGAATGCTTGCCTTGATTATTGGATGGAAAAATATGTATCAACGCTTAGAGATAAAACTGCCACACTATATCAAGCCGTTGTATGCAAAAATCTTTATAATCAATTTCCTGATATACCAGTTAATGAGATACCTGTGCGTGACTGGGTCACTTTTTTTGAAAAGCAAGAACAAATTAATCTTAAAAGAGCCAGAACAATACTAGTACAGGCTAAATCTGCAATAAATTGGTGTATTAGTCGTCAAGTTATAGACTCATGTGAGTTAATGAAATTAAGCCCTAAAAATATAGGCGTTAAAACTGAGATTGGTGATAGGGTATTAACGTATAAAGAGTTGGCAAAAATATGGCTAGCAATTGAAAATAGCAGGGCATCAACAATAAATAAGCTTCTACATCAAATGCTAATGTTATGGGGGGCTAGAAATTCAGAATTACGACTTGCTTCTGTTGATGAATTTGATATGGGTGAATTGATTTGGACAGTTCCAAAGGAACATAGCAAAATGGGTAACGTAATAAGAAGACCTATTTTTGAACAGATTAGACCAATGGTGGAAAAATTACAAAATATGTTTAATGATAAAATGTTTCCCGGGACATCGTTAAATACTCCTATTACAATTTCAGCAGCTAATAGGTATGTAAGACGATTACGTGAAAAATTAGATATGCCAGAATGGAGCTCTCATGATTTTAGACGTACTTTATCAACTAGATTATCAGAGGAGGGAGTTATGCCCCATATCACAGAAAGGATGTTAGGGCATGAACTTGGTGGTGTTATGGCTGTTTACAATAAACATGATTGGTTAGAAGATCAAAGAAAGGCATATGAATTATATGCTGATAAGATCCTTTGGCACATCAAGCACGTTGATTAATTCCGCCATTATTAAACCAGTCAATTACCGCTTTTTTATTGTATCGCTTTGGATAATTCAATACAGCAGCAGGAAAACCTTTATTTTTTGTCAAATTATAAATTGTTGTCCTGCTTTTGATGCCAAACTTTTGCATGATTTCCTTTTCTTCGATTAAGTCATACATTTTATTTTTCTCCAGACTTTTACTTGTACTGTATTTTCGCCAAATTTGGCGTTAATTCATTAGGGAGGGGTATTCCCCCATTGGGGGGGATTGTTTATTATTTGTTTAGCTCTGATGGTTTCTTCTCAACAATCTTCATAAATCCAACACCGAAATACTTAATATAAAGATCATTAATAAAAAATAGCATTTCGTTAGCCATACCAAGTCTTTCCTCATCCCAGCTATCAAGTGCAGTATGCACCTCGTCTGCAATAATGCCGAATGCGTTAGCGGCTAAAGCTGACTGATTTAAAAGCGCACCAGCTATAAATGAGCTGAATTGATTGCGTATATCTTCATTAGAAAAGTTATTAAGTAAATTAGAATCATTTGTAACTGAAAAATCAGCACTTGGGTTATGCTTTTTTGCTAATCCTATAAATTGCTGTCTTACCGTATTTGCCGCAACTTCATTTAATTCGCTGTTAATAATCATTTTAGTTAAGTTCATCTTTATGTCTCCTATTTAACATGTACGCATCAAGTTTGTTATTTTGTATTTTTCCATTAGTCGCTTTTACCTTGTGTTAATTGATACTCAATAGCAGAACGGAACCCTTGCGCAAACACATCAAAGATTTGTGCTGTATCGTTTTCAACATAGTTGTTTAATGCTTTGATGCTTGGGTCTCGAACCAATGAAAAATCTAGCTTATTTTTAACAACAAATTTTTCAAAACAAGTGTGAACAGTAAACATAAGATTATTCATTGGATGATTCCTCCATTTTTATAAAAGCATTTTCTATAACACCTTTTAATATCAGTAACGCAGAACCGAATTGATTCATGGTTTCATCATCCACAGTAGTTAAATCGGCACAACGAAGCGTGTCAGCAATAGCACCGATACCGTCATTTGCGATACTAAGCACTTCTCTTAATTCTTCTTTAGAGGCGGATTTTAATGATAAATAATTAACTGGGTTATACATGGGTTATACCTCCATATGTGATTTAATGGCTTTTATTCCATTTTCGTTGTAACGAAAGTTGGTGACTTGTTTATCTGAATGTTCGGCTTTATCTAGCACAAAGATGCCGTTTTCAGCCGTCTTCAAATTGTACTTATTAGCAATTAGTCCTACTTTATGACACGATATTCCCAGTTGTGCACCGACTTCTTTTGCTGAATAAGTTTGTCCATCTAGAATAGGATAGGGGACAACAGAACCTGCGATTGGATTAATTAAGTTAGCATAGATAGCTTGTTTTGATGGCGAGCTCAAATTAGATAAGTTGCCACATAATTTTTCAGCAACGTTATAAACTTCTTTTATCGCTCTCGCTTTTCTTAATTCTGGTAATCCTGAGTTGTCGATTTTTGGTGTAGGTGTAAGCTCGCCTTTTTTGTAATCCAAAAATACTTGGTTAACCGTCAACTGAAATTTTGGACTGATCCAACCGGCATAAGAAATGGCCAAAAGTTCGTGGGCGAAAGTACCTTGATTAATACCGCCTTTTGTGACAGTGATTATTTCTTGACCGAAGGCAGAATTCTGCCTTAGCTCTTCAATAAGTTCTTGAGTAGACTTTGTGGCTAACCACGCTTTAGGTCTTTTAGCATCTTTGCCCCCACTAGCTTTATGTAGCGCATTAAGATTATATCGACCTTCGTTATCAGTTGTGATAGAGATTCCAGCTATTACTGGACAAGATAAATTGTTTTTGATACTATTTTTCATGGTTTCATTCCCAAGTTGTTGGTTTGATTTTCCCCTTTGATGGCGGTCTTAGGGGATCCGCTGTTTGCCTTTTCCCTGATTTCCATAAGTATTTGTGGAAATACTTCATATATGCAATTGAGATCACCCGTTTCTAAAAATCGATTATGAATCTTGGTTAAAGGTTCGATAGCATTTATGCATCGATTATTTAACTGCCTTATCACATTAGGGATTTCTTTTGCTGAGAAAAGAGCACTAAATAATGGCTTTTTCCCTTCACTAACCAAAAGAGATATAAATGGCTCATCTAAAAAACATCCTAAGCTGAAATTACTCATTTTTACTCCCACCCAACAGGTTTTGATAATTTTTCTAATTTACTTCTTATGTTTTCAATAACATCAGCAACCAACCACGCCGAGCTATTAATTTGATTATTGGCATAATCTCCGTCTGGTTTTGTTACTGTTAGAATTAACCCGACAACGCCTTTTAACTGCAATAATTGGCAATCAATTTCTTCATGCTCATCAGCGGTTAATTGAGTACATACATTCTTGTCGTTCATTTTTTACCTCATTTTTGTCTTGGTAAGTTATCTAAAGCTTCTAATGTCTCTTCTAACCGATCTGCTATCATCCAAGCGCAAGTGTTAACGTGGTCGTTTCTATTATCGGAATCTGGGGATGTTGTTTCATTGATTAACATGGCCACCGCTTTCATTTGAATTAGTGTTTCTTGGATTCTTTCTCGTGATTCGTGGTTTAATAAATAGGCAGTCTTCATAGTAGCTCCTTATTGAGGTTGATTTTTTATTAACCATTTGAATTAATTCAGATATGATGGTTATTAAACTAAAATAAAGTTGATAAAAGTAATGTTACAGTCAAAACTGTATTAAGTAAACAGATAAAACTGTATTTCTAGCTGTAATTAATCTAACTGATTATTTTTTAATCAGAAAGGTGCTTTAAAGTTGTGGTGGGGGGATTTTAGGCGTGAAAAAACCCGCACTGGGCGGGTCTGTTTAAGCTACAAAATTGAATTCAGCTCTCTCAATCCTTTTTAATGCTTGCTGCGGAGTGTTCACAGGGGTAACTATGATTGAGTGCTTATCTCCAACTTCTTCTAGCGTTAATAAAGCATCATTTAATCGCTTCATCTGTCGCTTGCTAAATGTGATATCATCTTCAGTCGGTCTATAGACAATAAGCTCATGTGTACTTCGTGTAAAGAAATTATCGTGATCCTTGATAGCAAATAAATCTAATAATCTTGCTTTGTTTTTATCTAAATCTGTCCCTATGTTATTTGGTCTTAATCTTTCGGTATTAATTGCAGAGCGATCACTTAGGAAAAATATCTTAGCAGCTCTAGCTTCTGATACAACCTTAAATTCTCTATCAAAATAACGATCGAAGCTTGGATGATTATTTATAGTTATATCTTTTAATAATTTTGACCAAGTGTTATCTGATGAATATTGATCATTATCTTCATCGTTAGAATAAAAGTCAAGGGATGACAGGCTTGATGTTAGCATCACAGCTTGCCTAAGAACCCCGATAATATCACTGGATGAGGTGCTTTTTATTTTACCCAAAACAACACCTTGCATAGGAACATTCCAGTTTTCTAGAATTTCTGTTTTGCTTAGATGTGAAGTAAGACTAGAAATAATTAATTCAATCAGAGAGTTAAACTGATCTGATTTGTTACCATACATAGCTTTAACCACGCACTGTCTAATAGATTGTCTAATTTTAAATTCACCACCTTCGCTAACAGCTACCACAGCGATAGTTAGTTTTTCTCCAGAGCCCATGATTGGCTCAAAGTAAATTGGAGCCCAAATGGCTTTATAAGTTGGCGCTTGTGGTATTGTGGATAATAATTTATTACTATCAAACATTTACAAAATCCATCTGGTTTGGGTTAATTCTATTGTTTATGATTTTTTGAATGAATTCACTACGACTAGTTAGAAAATATAGTAACTCATTTTTCGATTTATGAGCAATAGGTATTTTATTAATAGCTTTAGCTATTAGATTATTATTATTTATTTCTTCTATTTCTTCGCACCAAATAGTTAATCTGTTGCATAGCGCAATTTTATCTAATTTATGTTCACAAGATAACTCGGTAAATTTACATAGCAAATGATTAAATAATATATTATTCCAATCTTCATCATAGTCTGGTGTAAATTTATCTAATTGCATTGATAAACCATGATCAATCATAGCTATATCTTTTCCATTGTATAATAAATTACCAGAATGTCGGTCTGGATTGATAATAAATTCATCAAAAAAAGATGCGCTTTCAAGGGCGCTCCAGTTTTTAATTATTGAATGAAATTCAATATAATATGGGTCTTGAATATTTAATCTATGATAGAGATTTGGATACCCAACATCAAGAGAACCGAAACAGAAAACATCATTTTGGTCTAATAGTAATATAGGTTCAGGAATTGGTAAATTTATTAGTCTACCTAATATAGCACAAATTAATTCTTTTAATATCTCAATTCCTTTTATATACTTCGCTACAACAGGATATTCTTCATTATCACAACAAGCGATACATCTGAAAGAATTATTTATGCCATCTTCGATAGGTTCCGAATCACTAATAATTCTTCCTACTTTTACCATATTGTCTGTCATCAAGTATTATTCCTTACATTATTGATTTAACAACTTATTTATTCAAAAACCGCCGAAGCGGTTAGCCGTGTTTTATTTTGAACTATTATCTTTTACGTCTAAATATTCTGTGCTCAACCATTGTGCCAACTATTCTTATTTGCTGGGTTAGTGTACTCATTGTTGTATAGTCAGGGTTTAACGGAATTAGTTCAAATTGCATCCTTTCATGCTCATCATGTCCTAACTCTCTATATTTTTTGAACGTAGCTTCTGATTCGCCGTTCATTGCAACAACAAATTCACCAGGAATGGGTCTAATAGCTGGATCTATGATAACAACATCACCTTCTTTAAATTCTGGCTCCATTGAGTCGCCTTTTATTTGTAATGCAAATGCTTTATCTGATAATTCCAATGAAGTCATAATGTATTCAAATCCTGTTGAATCTCTTAATTCGCATGATTCAGTCCAAACTCCTGCTTGAACATAACTAATTAAAGGTACTTGGCTAGCCTTTAGCGCTATAGGCTCTACATTTTTTACTTCTTTCTCTTTTCCGCTTAATAACCATGCCATATCACATTTAAGAGCAACAGATATTTCATATAAATAGCGAGGTTTTTTTACTTCCCCACTTTCAATTGCTTGATAAGATTGTTGTTTTATTCCAACTTGTGAAGCTACTTGTTCCTGCGTTAAGTTCAATTCTTCTCGTCTAGCTCTAATTCGTTGACCAAGATTATTCATTTTTTAAAGTCCTCATTGTTATGGAAAAAATAATACAGATAAATCTGTAATTGACAAACAGTATAAACTGTTATCTAATACAGTAACAACTGTTAAATAAGCAGGGTTATATATGAGTATTGGAGAACGAATTAAACAAAAGAGAATTGAACTAAATCTAAGTCAATCTTTTTTAGCTAATTTAGTTGGTATGAAACAACAGTCAATTAGTGATTTGGAATCAGGAAATATAAAAAAACCAAGGAATATTGTAGAAATAGCCAAGGCTCTGAGTTGTTCTGTTGAATGGCTGTATTACGGAAATGAAAATAAGCAATGAATAATGAAACAAATATTAATTATTGCTTACCCGAAACTTATTGCAAAGATGATGAAAAGTGGATCATCGAAATGCTATCAAAGCTACCTAAGCAAGTTAGGAAAAGGGTATCTGCGTTATATACAGATGTATTTATAGCCGAATATAAAAAAGAGCCAATAGCACACAAAAAGGAGAATAAGGCTCGTAGAGAAGCCAATACAAGGCTTCGTAAATATGTAAAACGTTATTCAAGTGTAATGAGTTGTCAGGTCTGTGAGCCGCCAATAGTTACACTGTAACAAAAATCCTCAACGTGTTTTTGAGGTACTCATCAAGAGAGAGAAGCGGCTTTTGATGGGTAAGGGCGGGGGTGCTTGGTAGTTTAATAATACTACTGAGTATATATATTTTATAACTATTCCAAAGAAAGAATTATTTATATAGATCTTAATTATTATATATAGGGGCATGAATGAAAGCTGAGATTATAGCAATACTATCCAAGCAGTTTGACAAGACGACGGTATCGGATAAGCGGTTTTTTATGTCGGCATTGATTGCTAAGTTGAACCTAAATGGTTATGTGGTTGAGAAGGAGGCGAAGCATCCTTTCTTGGAAAATGCAAAGATCAACCTCAAGGTAAGTAAGAGCGGTAAGTCTTGCTGGATTGAGCTTGATAACAAAAGCCCTCGTATTCGTTCACTGGAGCGTATTCAGTCACTAGGTGAACATGGTGAGCAAGGTTTTATTTTGTTGCGGAATAGTTTTTTATCTCAGCACAAAACGTTAGGCATTGATGTGGTTTCAGCGAGAAGGTAATCATGCTTAATATCACTCCAAATCACGCTCAAAAAAATGGACTTGCTGAACTTCGTCAAAACTGGAAGGAACACCGCACATTCATGGTTAGTAGCCCAACAGGGAGCGGTAAAACAGGTCTTGCCGCATTCATTACTGATGGTTTTATTAATAACAATATGCGCGTGTTATTTATTGCTCCGTACACGGTTTTGATTGAACAAACAATGGCTCGTTTTGTTCAATACGGGATTGATGAAAATCTTATTTCTGTGATTTGGCAAAAGCATGAATTATATGACCCAAGAAAACCGATTCAGATAGCCAGTGCCGATACTTTGATTCGCCGTGAACTTCCTGCTGATGTCGATCTGATTATCATTGATGAAGCCCATTTAAAACGCAAAAAATTACTGGCATACATCAAAGAAACATCAGCAAAGGTTATCGGGTTATCAGGAACACCTTTTGCAACATTCCTAGGGCAATATTACGAAAAACTTATAAAGCCAACCAGTATGAAAGAATTAATACAACTTGGTGAGTTAAGCCCTTATGAATTCTATGCACCAACTAAACCCAATTTAAAAGGTGTTAAATCTCATAACACAGCGATGGGGAACGATTACAACGAAGATGAGCTAGGCGAAATTATGTGCGGTGCTGATTTGGTGGGTGATTTAGTACAAAACTGGTTAGAACACGGTAATGACTTACCGACAGTTTGCTTTTGCGTCAATGTTAAGCACGCAAATTATGTCACTATCCAGTTTAAAAAATCGGGGATTAACGCTGAGGTTATGACGGCTAGCACTCCACAAGATGAGCGCAAATTAATTATTGAACGGTTTGAGTTGGGCATTACTAAAATCCTTGTCAATGTTGGTGTACTTGTTGCTGGTTTTGATAGTGATGTTCGATGTGTTATTTATGCCCGTCCAACGAAGTCAGAAATCAGATGGGTTCAGTGTATTGGTAGGGGACTTAGGACAGCTGAGGGAAAAGATAAGTGCGTTATTTTTGACCATAGTGGAACGGTTCACCGTTTAGGTTTTCCCGATGATATTGAGTATGACAAATTACCGTCAAAGGATGATGGTATGAAGGATAATAAAATCCAAGAACGCCAAATTACCGAGAAAAAGCCAAAGGAATGCCCGTCTTGTAAATTTATGAAGCCGATTGGTGTTTATACATGCCCTAAATGCGGTTATGAGCCATTAGCTAATGAAGATGTCGAAACAGACGAAACCCGTAACATTCAAAAAATCAACAAAGGTAAGCGTACTGAGTATAGCCAATCAGAAAAGCAATCTTGGTGGTCTCAAATTTTGTTTTATCAGCATCAAGTAGCACAAACTAAAAATAAATCATTAAGCGATGGATGGTGCGCTCATGTTTACCGAAGCAAGTTTGGCGTGTGGCCAAGAAAGTTGAATTATTGCTTAAAAGAAATTGGTCCTGAGGTGAGAAATTTTATTTTAAGTAAACAAATTGCATACGCTAAAAGCCGTGGGGTATCAACACAAAAAATACAGCAAGACTTATCGTTAGCAACTGATGAAGTATTATTGGGCGGTCAAGCATGAGAACCGTGGACGCAATCAAGTATCACATTCCTGCTGTTTTAGCGCATTATAATTTGCCTCCAATCACTGGAGGTAAACATTATCATGGTGAATGTCCTATGTGCGGTAAGAAAAATCATTACCGCATGGATAACAAAGACAATAAAGGGACTTGGATTTGTAGTTGTGGTAATGGTGATATTTGGAAGCTATTGCAAACAACCCAGCAAAAAGATTTTAAAACGTTAGCGAAAGAAATCGATCTGCTGATCGGCAATTCATACACTAATAATAATCAGCCTAAACCGCTAAGAAGCAATATAAATGAGCTTAGGAACAAGGTTATTAAAAAATTTAATAATCTTGAATCACTAAAAGGAACTCAGGCAGAAAAATACCTCAATAATCGTCATATTACGCTACCAGCTAATGTATGCAACATAAAGTATTCACCAAGCGAGGGAAAGGGACATACTGCATTAAGTGCTATTTATGCATTAGCAACGGATCTTAACGGAAACCTGTGTTATCTGCATCGCACGTTATTAAATGGAGACAGTAAAGCCAATATTACTACACCTAAGAAGCTAAATAGCTTACAGGATGAAAATTATTTGACTTATGCCAAATCGGTAGCGATTCGATTATTTCCCGTTTCGTCAACGCTTGGCATTGCTGAGGGGGTAGAAACGGCTTTGTCATGCTATCAAATTTATAAATGTAATACATGGTCTACTATCAATGCGGCATTTTTAGAAAAATTTATAGCACCGCTTGGCGTTAAGCACCTGATGATTTTTGCTGATACTGATTGGAATTTAACAGGACAATCAGCCGCATTTAAGTGCGCTAAGAATAACCTTTTATCAATACATAACGATGTTGAAAAGGTAACGATTAGATGGCCAGAAAAAGGTGATTTTAATGATGTCTTGATCCAGGGGCTAAAAGTTTATGAATGGGTGAGCTTAAAAGAGAAAAAAGGGGAGTAGGCGTGACTTATAAAATAACAAATGCAAAGCATAAAAAATATATCGAAGAATTCTATTCAGTCACTAAGTTTTTAGTTGCTGTCATTGTGATTGCGTTATTTTGGGGTGCGAGGTAGTGAAACGTGGTGACTAAAGCAGAATTAAAAATATTAGAAAAAGCATTTATGGCAGGATTAACAGGAACCTATTTTCAAAGCCAATCAAAGCTAGCCAAAAAATTAATTGAGGACGGTATGTTACAAGAGGTTACATCAGAGGAAATAACTTGCTTTGGGATGATGACAGTTAGGCATTTAACCTTAACTTTATTAGGTCATTTTATATATTGTGATAGTTGCGCAGAGGGGTAATTTAATGACAGCTGAAAAAATCCTACAAGGATTAACTCGCAAATCAGCACAATCAGCTCATTCAATTCGTCGGTTAGGTCGAACAGCTAGACGTATTGGAGAAAATAAGCGTCATCAGTTTTTAAAAGATGCTGTGCATTATGACCAGAACACAGGTATTTTTACGTCTGCTTATAAAGAGGGTATCCATGTTAAAGGTGTGCATGACAAGCAAGGTCGGTTATTTATTGTTGTAAATAGCCGTAAATACGCTGCAGAACGACTGGCGTGGTTTTTAGTTACTGGCGAATGGCCAAAACGTAAAATCCAGCACAAAAATGGCAATATTGCAGATAATCGCTTTGATAATCTAGAAGAAGCTCGAGCAATTGAAAGAAAGATACCTAAGGTAAATTTATTAGAGGGCGTGCATTATTCAGCATCAGATAATAAATGGGTTGCTATTGTTTATCGTAATCGGCAACACTACAATTTGGGACGTTATACCAGTGAAAAAGCGGCAATAAAAGCGGTTGCAAGGTTTACCAAAAATCTGAATGAAGATGCGTTAAAAAACGAGAGTGCATACAATGTATTGGCACAATTGAAGAATAAAAAGCAACTTGGTACCAGTATGTCACTGACAGCTTACCAACGCTTATTTATTGAAAATATTCTTACAGGTTGGGGAGCGTGGGCATATCAAGAGATAAAAGAAAGTAATGAGAATGTGATTGCTAAAATGATGCTATCATCCTCCGATATTAGTAATACTGCGCTAGTTGATATTATTGATAGTTTATATAACCAAGGATATCAGGGGAAAGAGTTATTCGAAAAAGCTAGTGATATTATTGCTTCATTAAGACACCGCTGCGCCGAACAATTAGCTGATGATGAAGCTTTAAAGGTGGACAAGCTTTTAATTGAAACATTCGGCAGAAACAGCCCTATTATCAAAATTGCGGTTAGCTATTATGTTTATGGTCACGCTATGTCAGATATAGCTAATTATCTCGAGAAAATAACAGATTATAAACTAACTAACTATCAAGCAAGAAATAGAGTTAATTGGTGTTTAGATTACCTTAAAACGAGATTTTATCGAGCTTATCAACTTTGGGGCGAAAAATCGTAAAAAATGCTTGAAATTATATGTGGCGCATGATATAAATGTGTTATATTCGACGCGAATAGTTGGACGTAAGCCTTGTTAGAGATAACAGGGCTTTTTTGTTATCTGCTACAACGCGGGAATGCGGACGTAACAAACTGATAGAAAATGCAGTGTGACAGTCAACCCGTATTATTATATTGTGTTCAGTATTAAATCGTGCTAGCCTGTACATGTGCAGGAGAGCGTATGAATAAATATACTTACACTAATATGAGATCTGAACTTTCAGATATTCTTGATAAACTAAGGTCTGGAGAATCAGTAATAATAACTCAAAAGGGTAAACCTGATGTTATTTTACAAGGTTCCTCCATTTCGCAAATTAACGATAATATTCATAAAGAAAAGAACTTATTTGTAGATCTCCACAAGACATGTGAGTGTGAGAAAACTTCAGCTACTTCTTCAGCTCAATCATTGGCTGTCTCATTACCGTTGAATGCAGAGGTCATAAAGTTAATGCAATCACATGCTTTTAAACAACTGAGAAATGTAGTTGAATTGCCAGGTTTTAAACAAGCTACAAAAACCATAAAGGAAATACAAAAGTCTAAATCTAGTTTGTCTCCAGAATTTTTAGAAGCACTAATTTTGACGCAAAAAAAACATGCTGAAGTTATCAAAAAATTGGAAGATAAGTAATGAAAGAAATTAAGTTTCTTACGGTTGAACAGGTGATTGCAATTCAAAAGTCAACACTTCCAAATAGCGGAACACCAGATATTGGTAGGTTAGAAGGGGCATTATTTAGAATACAAACTTTAAAGGACTATGAAGGTTGTCAAGATGTTTTCAAATTTGCGGCAATGTATTTAATTGCAATAGCAAAAGCTCATGCTTTCATGGATGCAAATAAGAGAACAGCTTTTCAGGCTACTAGTATTTTTTTGCTTTTAAACGGATATGATTTAAATCCATCTGATGAATTAGTTAAACTGACATTATTTGCAGCAACGGATGAGGCTAACATTGAAGGAGCGGCTTTGGCATTAAAGTTGCTATCTAATTATAAAGCTGATCTTTTACTTGAGACAACGGAACATTATTCTTAATTTATAAGCAGACGAAAGTCGGTTTTTTTTATAAAGTCAAAATTCTTCCTTTAAAGCAACTGAATACTACGGGTTGGCTAAGATTAATGAGAACACAAATATAGTTTTATAAATATATTTTTTTGTATTATACTGAAAGAAAAATTAATAATTAAGGTTAATATGTGTTTATTAAGGTAAAAAGAGAATTTCATCCTGTTGGTCAAGGTGCTTTTTATTCAGAAACATTCACGAATGTTTCTGATAAAGAAGAAACTTTTAGAATGGTTTTTGATTGTGGTAACGATTTAAAACATAATGATAATGGTAATGATAATTATATTAAAGTTTCCGTTGATGATTATGTAAAAAAAGAGCTAAAAGGTGAAATAGATTTATTATTTATATCTCATTTTCATAAAGATCATATTAGATATCTAGTAAAATACAAAGGACACTATAAAGTCAAAAATGTTGTTATTCCTACTATTAATGATCATGAAATATCTTTATTATTATTAGGTTTTAAACTTGAAAAGAGTGATATCAATTATAATTCATACATCCAACTTGTGACGAAACCAGGTGATTTTTTTAAACGTGCCAAAATTATTCGTATAGGAAGTAATGAGGATGACATTCCAGAAAATGTTTTAAAGACATCTAACAAATCTTATAAGTTGACATATGAAAAAGAATGTTTTTCTTTATCGTATCATGGTAAACCAATATGGCAGTATATTCCTTATAATTTTATAAATAGTAATAATGACGCATATAAAAAATTTTCAGATCACTTTAAAAAAATTGGCTTAACAGAAAAAGAGCCAATTGAATATGTAAAAGATATTTGCAATAACGAGATAGGAAGAATCTCCTTCGAAGATTTAACTTCAATTTATAAAGATATATATTCTGATTTAAATAAACTTTGTATTGGTGTTTTATCTCTTCCTACTAAATCTGTCTATAATTTCCTTTGCCTCCACCATGACTACTACCATTACTGCCACCATTACCGCCACCATTACCGCCACCATTGCTGCCACCATGGCTGCTACCATTATCAATATTTTTTCAGTTGTTTATATACTGGAGATATGCCTTTTGAGTCAGAACATATATCAAAAATTAAAAAGATTATAAGTGGAAATAAATTTTCTAAAGACGTAAGTATAGATACTGTGCAAATTCCTCATCATGGGAGTGGGGGAAAATATTTTGATGAATCTTTTTTTGAATTGAATTTTAAAAATGCTGTTATGTGTTTTGGTTCAAAAAACAAATATGATCATCCTAGCAAAGATTTATTGATAACTTTAGCATTAAAAGAAAAAAACATAAAAATTATTACTGAGGATAATAAAACAAAATTGTTATATGAATTTATATTTGATGTTCAGTGTAGCAATTCTTGATTGTCGCAACATATAAAATGCTTATATTGCCGTTTTTACATCTAAATTAAACCCTGACCTAATAAGTCGGGTTTTTTATACCCAAATTTTGAGTATTCACTCAACATCGAATCGACAGCAAAGCTAGACACACACATAACTAACATTTAGCTAGTACGCTGTCACATCATTAACTAACAAGAAGAATTAATTATGGAAAGATACTCATCACCGATATCTTATTTCTGGGGTGTTTTATGCACGCTTTTAGGTGCGCTTAGCTTAAATGATATTGCCATTATTGTCGGTATTATTTTATCAATAGCGACATTTATCATTAACTGGTTGTATAAACGCCGAGATTTCCATCACAAAAAGAACCTGAGAGAGCAATACTATGAAAAACACAACAAGAATAGCGACGAGTGCGATTTGTAGTGTTTCAGTAATCATCGGGATTGTTATTGCTAATTACTCAGACGAAATCAGAACGAGCAAAGCAGGGCTTGAAATAATCGGTAATGCAGAATCATGCGTACGAGAGCCGTATTATTGTCCCGCTAATGTATTAACGGTTGGTATTGGCTCTACGGGTAACATTCAACAAAAAGTCTATTCAGACGAGGAAATAGCAAAACGTTGGGTAGATGATATCAAAACAGCAGAAATGTGCGTTAATCGCTATGCTAATGGTTTTCATTTGCCTCAACATGTTTTTGATGCTGTTACTTCGATTACGTTCAATGTTGGTTGCACAAAGGTGCGTACTTCAACAATGTATAAATATCTGAATAATGGTGATTATAAAGCGGCTTGCAATGAGTTTCCGCGGTGGAATAAAGCGGGTGGTAAAGTGTTAAAAGGGCTGGTTATTCGTCGAGACAAGGAGAAAGCATTATGTCTATCGTATGCTTCGTCATCGCTGCAATAATGGCAATTAATGGTGTTGATGGTTGGGGTTGGTTTTTATTTGTGTCGTTATTGCTGAGTGATTCATCATGTTCAAATTGTCCAAAGTAAATATAGCGTTGATTAGTGCATTGGTTTTTGTTAGTTATTTTGCATACAACTGCTGGCAAGATGAAAGGCTTGCGGTAATGAGAGCAAATAAAGCCGAAGCAAAGTACGAAAAATACATACAAGATAATAATGAAGTTAAAAAAATTGAATCAAACATTATTGAGGCTATTAAAAATGGGTATGCTAAAACAGATGCTTTGCGTAATGATGTCGATAATGGTCTTGTCGAGTTGCGCGTCAAAGTCGAATCGGTCGAACGGGATAGTACCGCCTCCAGCAATATTGCTAACAAAGCCTTACGACTTGCAAAGTCTGCTCAACAAGATTATTACAATCTCACCAACGCAATCGAGTACAACAAAGTAATGATTGATGGGTGGCAGAAATACTATTGTAAAGAGATTGCGCCTAAGAACGGCACAGAGTTTATGTGTGATTAAGATAATACCATGATAAACGTATACAACAACGCCAGATGGCGTAAAGCCCGATTAACATATCTACAACGTAACCCGTTTTGTGTAATGTGTAAGAAGCAAGGTAGATATGAATTCGCTACAGCGGTAGACCACATTATCCCCCATAAGTTAGAACAAGCATTAATATCTAAAGACCCAATAAAGATAAAGAAAGCCCAAAAGCTATTTTGGGATTCATCAAACTATCAAGGATTATGTAGCACTCACCACTCAAGCACTAAACAACGTATTGAGAATAGAGGAGTAGAGATAGGATGCGATGTGAACGGTATGCCTTATGGTGGGCATTGGGTTGACTGTAAAAAATAAATCGTTATTTTACAAAAAGTTATAAAAATCATAAATAAGAGGGGGGGTGGTAAATTTCTACAACTTTTGGTCGTCCAAACCGCCCACCCTCCTTTTTATGCAAAACCGCGAATTGAAACCTTTTTTTTGGAGTAATTATGGCAGGTCGCAGACCAACACCAACGCCTTTTAAATTGGTGACAGGCAATCCCGGTAAACGACCGTTAAATAGTAAAGAGCCTAAACCCAAAGAAGGCTATCCCGATATTCCTCAGCACTTCAACGAACAAGCTAAAGATATCTACCTTTGGTTATGTGACATGCTCAATGACATGGGTTTATTGACTGTTGTTGACGGGATCGCAATTGAACGTTTAACAAAATGTTATATAGAAATTTTAGAATGTGACAAGGTAATCGAAGAGCACGGTCAAGTACAGCAAGTAGTTAACACTCAAGGGGAGTTAGTTTTAAAGTCTAACCCTGCGGTAGCTCAACGCGCAGATGCTGATAGGCGATTACGTGCTTGGATGATTGAATACGGTTTGACACAAGCATCTAGATCAAAGGTGAAAGTAAATGGCAAAGAGGAAGCAAACGAACTCGACCAATTCTTTGGTTGATAAAGCGACTCAATACGCCATTGATGTGACATCAGGAAAAATCTTAGCCGGTCCTGATATCCGAAACTCATGTAAAAGACATTTAGATGATTTAAAAAATGCAAAAGAAAAAGGGTTAATATGGGATATCGAATCTGCTGATCGTGCTACTGCATTCTTTGAGAAAGTACTTAAGCTAAATGGCGGTGAGCACGAAGGGAAGCCTTTCGTATTACTACCGTGGCAATGTTTTATTGTCGGCTCAATATTTGGTTGGAAAACATTAGACGGTTATCGCCGCTTTCGCATGGTCTATATTGAATCAGGTAAAGGTTCCGGTAAATCGCCGTTAGCCGCAGGGATAGGGCTTTATTGTTTAATGGCAGATAACGAGCCGAGAGCAGAAGTCTACGCAGCGGCAACAAAGAAAGACCAAGCAATGATATTATTTCGTGATGCTGTTGCTATGGTTGATCAGTCCCCAGCGTTATCCGAGCGAATAAGAAAATCAGGCATGGGGCAAAATGTTTGGAATTTAGCTTACTTACAAAAAGGTGCTTTTTTCCGCCCAATATCATCAGATAACGGACAATCGGGTCCACGACCTCATTGCGTATTAATTGACGAAATACATGAACACAAATCGAATGAAGTTGTTGAGATGATGAGAGCGGGTACAAAAGGGCGTACCCAAGCCATTATATTAATGATAACTAACTCGGGACATAACAAAACAAGCGTTTGCTATGAGTATCATGAGTACGGTCGAAAAGTAGCGGAACAAACATTAACTGATGACGCCTTTTTTTCTTTTATTTGCTCATTGGATGAAGGGGACGATCCGCTTACTGATGAATCTTGCTGGCCAAAAGCCAATCCGTCACTAGGTCACACATTTACACATAAGTATTTACGCGAACAAGTCACACAAGCAAAAGGGATGCCAGCCAAAGAATCTATTGTCAGACGCCTTAATTTTTGTCAATGGGTAGAGGCGGATAACCCGTGGCTTGCTGCTGACATTTGGATGGCTAACGAGCAAGATTTTAATATAGAAGAATTTGTTGGAGAGGAGTGTTACGGTGGGTTGGATTTATCTGGTACTCGCGATTTAACGGCTCTCTCCCTCTACTTCCCTAAGTATAAAACAGCATTTACCGAGTTTTGGACACCGCAAGAAACGTTATTAGACAGGTCAAAGTCCGACCACGTTCCTTATGATGTATGGGTAAAGCAAGGTCATTTATTTGCGACTCCCGGACGTGTTGTTGACTACGATTATGTTGCAAAGCGCCTCGGTGAGCTAAAAGCAAAGTTTAACATTATTAGATTGGCGTTCGATCCATACAGAATCAAATACTTTCAAAAGTCGCTTGATAATGAATCGATTGATATTGAAATGACCCCGCACGGACAAGGTTTTTTTAAGTCTCAAGAAAGCGGTTTGTGGATGCCTCACTCCATTGAACTATTAGAAAAAGATATCACGGAAAACAATATCACGATTAAATTTAATCCATGCTTGCGATGGAATGCGGCTAGCGCTGTGCTTGAATCTGATAACAAGGAAAATAAAGTCTTTGCGAAGAAGAAAAGCTCAGGGCGAATTGATGGCGTTGTATCCCTAGCTATGGCTAGAGGGTGTGCTGATGCAACGTATGAACAAACAAATAACCTATCCGACCACATATTAAACGTAGGAATACGGTCCTTATAATGAATATTTTTAATTTATTTAAACGTAAATCGCAGGGCGTTACCACCTCTCAAGAGGTATCCGATTACATCGGCTTTTCACTAGATACTTACGCGGGTCGCAGAGTTAGCCCAGCCCTAGCTATGCAGTTAACGGCGGTGTTCGGTTGTGTTCGGGTATTAACTGAATCCGTTGGTATGTTACCCTGTTTTTTATATCAAGCGACCGATAACGGGCGAAAGAAAGCGCCTAAAGAAAAACTGTACTCGCTTTTGTACGTTGCACCAAATAACTATATGACACCGCAGGAGTTTTGGGAGTATCTAATCGGTTGCCTTTGTTTGCGGGGTAACTTTTACGCTTACAAAGTTAAAGTATTCGGTGAGGTCGTTGAGCTACTCCCGCTTTTACCTGGTAGCGTACAGCCCAAGCTTAATGAGAAATGGGAGCCTGTTTATCAAGTCACATTCCCTGACGGCTCTTGTGATGTTTTATCCCAAGAGGAAATTTGGCATGTTCGTACTTTCTCCATGGATTCCTTAGTCGGATTAAGCCCGATTAGTTATGCTCGGCACGCTATAGGGCTAGGTTTAGCAACGGAAGAACACGGCTCCAGACTGTTCAGTAATGGTGCGGTATCAAGTGGTGTATTACAAACTGACCAAGTGTTAACTGATGAAGCGTACAAGCGATTAAAGGATAATTTTCAAGAACGTCATCAGGGCTTATCAAATGCACATAAGCCGATGATCCTAGAAATGGGGCTTAAGTGGAATAACATCAGTATGTCCGCCGAAGACGCCCAATTCCTAGAAACACGTAAATTTCAATTAGAGGAAATATGCCGAATATTCCGAGTGCCGATGCACATGGTGCAAAACACCGATAGGGCGACATTCAATAATATTGAAAACCTCGGCATGGGGTTTGTTAACTACTCATTAGTACCATACTTAACACGCATTGAACAGCGCATAAATGTTGGTCTGGTTAATAAAGAAAAGCGAGGGCAATTTTATGCCAAGTTTAATGTTGGAGCGTTATTGCGTGGCGATATGAAATCACGTTATGAATCGTACGCCACGGGTATTAACTGGGGGATTTTGTCACCGAATGAGTGCCGAGATTTGGAAGAGCGTAACCCAAGAGAGGGTGGTGACATCTATCTAACCCCAATGAATATGACTACTAAACCACAGGATAATAACAAAAATGCTAAACAAAAAGAGACTTGATATACCCTTTGAAATTAAGTCAATCAGTGATACGGGTGCGTTTACGGGCTACGGCTCGGTGTTCGGCGTAAAAGACAGCTATTCAGATATTGTGATTAAAGGTGCTTTTACGAATTCGCTTAATAAGTGGAAAGAAAAAGGACGCTTACCAGCACTCCTTTGGCAACACAAGATGGACGAACCTATCGGCTATTACACAAAAATGGTCGAGGATGATAACGGGCTATACCTTGAAGGGCAATTATTAATTGATGATGACCCACTCGCAAAACGAGCACATGCTCATATGAAGGCAAAATCATTATCTGGGTTATCAATAGGCTACATATTAAACGATTATGATTATGACAAGGAAAAATCCGCATTCATTTTAAAGGATATTGACCTTTGGGAGGTTTCCGTTGTCACGTTCCCAGCCAACGATGAAGCAAGGATTGATAACGTAAAAAGTATTTTCGAAAGTGGTGATATACCGCCACCGAAAGAAATAGAAAGAGTACTGCGTGACGTTGGACTCTCCAGAACTCAGGCAAAGGCGTTCATGTCTGAGGGATACTCTTCACTAAAACAGCGAGACGTTAGTAATAGCGAAGAAAACGCATTAAATATTTTAAAATCTATTTTTAACTAGGAGCTTATATATTATGGCAGTAGATCAAAAAGATGTTGAACTTGTCGCGCAAGAAATTAAAAATCAATTTGAACAATTCAAAGCAACTAATAACAAACGACTAGATGCAATTGAACAAGAAAAAGCAGCATTGGCAGGGAAAGTAGAATCTCAGAACGCAAAATTATCAGAATTAGATAATATAAAAACTGCGCTAGAAAACGAATTAAAAGAAGTTAAACGCCCTGCAGGCGGTAACAAACAAGCCTCAGCACATAAAGAAGCGTTTGCCATGTTCATCCGCAAAGGTGACGAACAAGGATTAGCCGAACTGGAACGAAAAGCAATGCAAACTGGTACGGATGCTGACGGTGGCTTTGCAGTACCAGAAGAACTAAATACTGATATTTTAGCCGCATTGCGTGATGAAGTTGTGATGCGTCAAGAATGTACGGTAATGACGGTTGGCACACCTGATTGGAAAAAGCTAACCAACAAAGGTGGAATCGCTAGCGGTTGGGTCGGTGAAACCGATGAACGAACAGAAACAGGAACACCAAAACTCGGTGTTATTTCTCCTGTTTGGGGGGAAATTTACGGTAATCCTTACGCCACGCAAACCATGCTTGATGATGCCTTTTTTAATGTTGAATCTTTTATTGTGAATGAGCTTTCTCAAGAGTTTGCAGAAAAAGAAGAAGAGGCATTTACACTCGGTGACGGCAATAAAAAACCTAAAGGGTTTTTAGCTTACGAAACTACAGCGCAAGCAGATAAAGATCGCGATTGGGGTAAATTACAAAACGTTGTAGCAGGTGCGGCGAATTTAACAACTGATGATATTGTAAAGTTAACTTACACACTGCGTAAGGTCTATCGTTCAGGTGCTAAATTTATGATGAACAATCAATCATTGTTAGCGGTTCGTTTACTAAAAGATTCTAACGGTAATTACATCTGGCAACCGGGCTTACAAGTTGGCCAACCATCATTATTATCGGGTTTTGCTGTCGCTGAAAATGAGCAAATGCCTGATATCGGCGACAGCTCAGGCAAAGCACCAATCGCATTTGGTAACTTCAAACGTGGCTTTTATATCTTTGATCGCATTGGTATTCGTATGTTACGAGACCCATACACTAAGAAGCCATTTGTTGGATTCTATACAACCAAACGTGTTGGCTCTATGTTGAATGATAGCAATGCTATTAAAGTGTTAACTATGCCAGCAGTTCAATCACGTTCAGCAAAATCTTAATTAAAATGACAAGGCCCTTTATTAAATAAAGGGCTTAGAGGTTTTTATGTCTACCATAACTTATAAATTTCCAACGCTAGATGAAATCAAAAACCAATGTCGAATTGATAATGATGATGAAGACAATTTATTAAATATATATTTAAAGGCCGCAATTAGTAGAGCACAGAACTACACCAACCGTATATTTTATGAGGATGAAATACCGGCTGACGCATGTCCATCAGCCATGTTAGTTGAACCAGATGTAAAAATTGCAATTTTGTTGGCTGTGGGGTATTGGTATCAACAACGTGAAGATGTTGCTAACGAACAGTTATATTCTATTCCTCTTGGCTTCAATGCCTTATTAAACTCTTACAGGTATATACCAATATGATTAGAGCGGCAGGCAAACGAAATCAAAAAATACTGATTCGCCGAAGGTTTGATATTCCTGTTGGTTTTAGTGATGTAGATCCTGAATACTCAAAAGGTTTTTACAAATGGGCTAAAGTCACACAACCGAACTCTGCAACCTATTTTAATTCAATTCAGACCGAGAATGTAATCACTCATTATTTCGAAATAATTGCCAACGACGGGATGCCAATATCTGTTGATTATGAAATGGTTTGGAACGGTTCAGTTTATCGAATTAAACGATGTCGTTGGTTAGATCAGTTAAAAAAATATCTTTTACTTGAATGTGAGGAGTTTGCACTAAATGAATGATTACAACGTTCATGTTGATTTTAAATTAACCGAAGTGGCTGAGCTTGACCGAAAAAAAGTGCGTAAAACCTTCGTCAAAATCGGTAGAAAAATTCAAGCAACATCACGCGCATTAGTTAGTAAAAAACAGGTTTCCAAAAGTGGCGAATATCCGGGATATCGAAGTGGTAAGTTGAGCCGCTCTATCGGTTATAAAGTCCCAAGACCAACATCACGGCGACCAGGACTCATGGTTATTGTGATGCCAAATGTTAAAGGCGGAAACAATATGGAAAAGCTAATGGGTCCGTATTATCCAGCATTTTTATTTTATGGCGTTAGGCGTAATGCAAAACGAGGGAAAAGCCATAAAAAAGGAGCCTCAGGCGGAACGCCTTGGCGCATGGCACCGCGTAAAAACTTTATGATTGATGCGTTAAATAAAGAATCATCATGGAGTAAATACACGCTAGCTAAAGAGCTAGTCAACTCAATGAAGCAGGTTAAACAATGAAATTATCACATATCGTCCACACATTGCGCCATTTTAGCCCTAGCTTTGAAGGTCGTGTTGGGGGAGCTGCTGAATTTTCAGCTATCAAAGATACGGCATTCTTGAAATTGCCAGCCGCTTATGTGGTTCCGCTTGATGATAGAGCGGAAGATAACAAGTCACAAACTGACTATTGGCAAAATGTGACTGAGGGGTTTGGGGTTATTGTTGTATTAAAGCCGCTTGATGAGCGAGGGCAACACGAAGCATACGACATTGTTGAAAATATAAAAACCGAACTTTGGCGAGCATTGCTGGGTTATGAACCTTCACCAGCGCATTATCCTATTCAATATGATGGTGGTGATTTACTTGATTTAGATCGAGGGAGAATTTTTTATCAATTTAATTTTAGCGCAGTGCGGGAAGTTGGGTTTGAGGATACTCGACAATATTTTGATTTAAATGCTATTGATAACCCAATTCCTGATCCTGATTGGCAACCCGATCCAAACAAACCTGATATTACTGAACCTCCGCAGTATAACCCGCTAAACATCGGCGACTTTGATACTTTAGCAGGGACTGTTAATGAACAGGATTCAAAGGTAACCGTTAATTTTGAACACAATAATATCTATGAGGGCAATAATGATAATTAGACCAGTGAGTGGCAAGCAGGTATATGACCCCAATAGCGGGGATTATTTACCAGCAGACGGTCGTAATGTTGAGTTTAACCAATACTGGGCTAGACGACTAACAAATAATGATGTTGAAGAAGTCACAAACATCAAAGTAAAACAAGAAAAAAAGGTAGCTAAAAATGACAATTAGTTTTAACAACATTCCTAGCAATATAAAAGTGCCGCTATTCTATGCGGAAGTGGATTCATCAGCGGCCAATACAATTCAAGATAGTGGTGCTTCATTAATCATTGCGTATCCATTGGCTGAAAGTCCAATTGAGCGTAATAAGCTCATTATTATACCAACAGCAGATCACGCTAAAAAACTCGCAGGACGAGGGAGTCAATTATCTAGAATGGTTGAAGCCTATCGCAATATTGATAATTTTGGTGAGCTTTTTGTCATCGCTGTAGATGAACCCACAGCAGGCTCGAATGCGTCTGGTACTATCCAAATATCAGGTATAGCAGAAGAAACAGGCACATTAAGTCTCTATATCGGCAACAGTAAAATTCAATCACGAGTAACCGTCTCTGATACTGCAGAAAGCATAGCTAACGGATTACATAATGCGATTAATACTCATCTTGATTTACCTGTTACCGCAACCGTGACGAATAGCACAATAACGCTAACAGCTAAAAACAAAGGGTTGAGTGGCAATGACATTCCTTTGTGCTTTAACTACTATGGCACAATCGGTGGAGAAGAAACCCCAGACGGTTTAAATATTGTTATCACGCAAATGAACGGTGGAACCGGCACTCCAGATTTAACGCCAGTTATTGCCGCCATGGGTGATAAACTACTTGATTTTATCGCATTCCCATTTAATGACTTATCATCTTTGGCAACATTTAATCATGAAATGGATGATACTACGGGTAGATGGAGCTATGCGCGCCAATTATATGGACACGCTTATACCGCTAAAAAAGGTGATTTATCTGAGCTTGTCGAATTTGGTGATAAATTAAATTATCAACATATTACCGTAGCAGGCTATGAAAAAACTATCCAAACGGGTATTGATGAATTAGTTGCGATGCGAACTGCTCGTAATGCTGTATTTATTCGTAATGATCCGGCTCGCCCAACACAAACTGGATTATTAAATGGTGCATTGCCAGCATCCGATAGTCACCAATTCACGCTTACAGAACAACAATCATTATTAAGCCACGGCATTGCGACAGCATATGTTTCTAGTGGTAAATTATTAATTCAGCGAGATATCACCACATATCAACGTAACAGTTACGGCATTGCGGATAATAGCTATCTTGATAGTGAAACACTTCATACACTTGCATATGTATTACGTAAATTACGTAGCGTGATCACATCGAAATACCCACGTCATAAACTGGCTAACGACGGTACACGATTTGGTGCTGGACAAGCAATTATCACACCCGCAGTAGCTAAGGCGGAAATTAATGCCACTTATCGTCAATTAGAATTACTAGGCTTAGTTGAAAATTTTGATGTGTTCAAGAAGAACTTAATTGTTGAACGAAATGTGAACGACCCAAATCGATTGGATGTGCTATTCCCACCCGATCTCGTTAATCAACTACGCGTTTTTGCTGTGTTAGCACAGTTTAGATTGCAATATCCAGAGGAGAAAAACTAATGACACAACGACGTATTGCAGGAACAACTTACATTAAAGTTGATTCTATCCAGTTATCATTGACGGGTGGTATTGAAGTCCCAATGAATACTAACGTTAAGGAAAGTATTTTGGGGTTAGATAATAGCGTTCATTACAAAGAAACGTTCCGAGCTCCGTACATTAAAGGGACTTTTAAAGTACCGAGTGATTTTCCAATCGACAAGTTAATGTCTAGCGATTCAATGACAGTTACAGCAGAACTTGCCAACGGTAAGGTTTACGTTTTATCTAATGCTTGGGTTGAAGGTGAAGTTAATCACAATGCCGAAGAAGGTACAGCAGAAATCGAATTTCACGGTGAAGAAGGATTTTATCAATAATGAAAGAAATTAAATTATCACAGCCGATTATGGCACACGGCAATGAGTTACATGTACTTGAATTAAAAGAGCCTACCGTTAAAGATATCAAAAAATTAGGTTTTCCATTTGATAGCCAAATGATTGGTGACCCTAAAAAAGTGGCCGATTACATTGTTGCGCTAGGTAACGTTACGCCAAGCTCCGTTGAGCAACTTACACCTTATGATTTTTTAATGATTACGGGTGAAATTATGATGTTCTTCGGCCCAAAGGAGAAGGTGGAGAATACAGCGGAGGAGCAACCGACAGCGGAATAATTACAATCGAATATCTTGTAAACCTTTGTTTTGACCTCGCCAAGTACTGGCAACTTTCCCCTTTTTATATCATAGAAGAACGTTCACTATCCGAAGTTTTTGAATTATGTGAACAAGCAAATCGCATAGAAAATAGCAAGGAATCATAAATGGCAGGCTTTAACTTAAAAGCAGTGGTGACATGTGTTGATAAACTGTCACCTCAATTAAATACCATGAAAGGCAAACTTGAAAAGTTCCAAAAAAGCATGAACAAATCAGGCTTTGGCAAACTTGGTTTAAAAGATGCTGTAACAGGTTTGGCTATTTCTGCGCCGTTTGTTAAAGGGGTGAAAGATGCGATGGCGTATGAAGAAAAAATGGCTGACATTAGGAAAGTCGTTGACTTTGATACGCCTGAACAATTTAAACAAATGGGTCAAGATATTCGTGAAATGTCATTACGCTTACCAATGGCGGCTAAAGATATCGCCTCTATCGTTGCTGAGGGTGGTCAGGCAAATATCCCAAAGGATGATTTGCTACAATTTGCCGAAGATGCCGTAAAAATGGGTATTGCGTTTGACACATCGGCCGAAGAAGCAGGCAGTACAATGTCAACATGGCGAACTGCTTTAAAACTGACTCAAAGTGAAGTAGTTGAATTATCTGATAAGATTAACTTATTAGGGAATAGCCAGAATGCGAAAGCAAAGGAAATTTCAGATGTAGTTACACGAATGGGTACGCTTGCCGCACAATCAGGGGTTAGTGCTGATAAATTAGCGGCATTAAGTTCAACAATTATTGCAACGGGTACCAATACCGATCAAGCGGCTACAGGTATTAAAAACTTTATGCTGACGCTAACATCAGGAAAAGCAGCGACAGCGAAACAACAAAAGGCCTTGCAACAGTTAGGCTTCACATCAACTCAAATAGCGAAAGGGATGCAGAAAGACGCCGAAGGGACGATCATGTCGGTACTTGAATCGCTAGGTAACGTATCGGAGGACAGGCGTACTGCTGCATTAACTGTATTATTTGGAAAAGAAAGTGTTGCCGCAATATCGCCATTACTCAACAATATGGAGTTATTAAAAAAGAACTTTGATCAGGTTGGTGACGCATCTCAGTATGCTGGGTCAATGCAGAATGAATATGAATCCCGTTCAAACACAACTGCAGGCAAATTACAATCATTTAACAATGCGCTAACCAATATTAGTTTATCAATTGGTGATGCGCTGTTACCTGCATTTACTGAGTTATTAAATCAAATGCAGCCGCTAGTTGTTTCATTCGGACATTTTATCCAAGAAAACCCTGAACTAGTGAAGATGGTTGCAATGGCGGTTGCAGGGTTAATTGGTCTTCGTGTTGCGTGTGCGGGGGTGAATATTATTGTTGGTGCGTTATCAACGGGGATCACCCTTTTCAACGGGGTATTGAAAGGCGTTACTGTTGCAACAAAACTATTTACATTTGCACAAATAGCTTTATCAAATGCGTTTAAAGTTGTGCGTATAGCGTCAATAGCTTTAAGCGCTGTGATGGCTATGAACCCAATCGGTCTTATCATGACCGGTATTGCTATAGCAGCTACATTAATCATCACATATTGGGATGATATAGTTAAGTTCTTTCAGTGGTTGTGGGGTGTTATTAAGCCTTACGTTATGCCAATAATCAATTTCTTTATTGAAGGGTTCAAAGTTGGAGCTTCTTTTATTGTTAATGCTTGGGGTGCTGTTAGTAAGTTCTTTAGTGGATTATGGGAATTTATCAAACCCTTTGTCATGCCTATCATTAACTTCTTTATAGCAGGTTTTAAAGCAGGCGGTGAAGGGATTGTAAAATCATGGGAAGTTGTAGGTAAATTCTTTAATGGTATCTGGGAGTTTATCAAGCCTTATGTAATGCCGATAATTAATGTATTTATCGAACCATTTAAAAATGCTGGGGAAGCTATTCCAAAAACGTGGGAAAGTGTCCAGAATTTCTTTAAAAACTTGTGGGATAACGTTAAGTCAGGCATCCAACCGCTACTAGATGCGTGGGACTATATTTTCGGTGATGATGAAAAGGAAGTAAAAGTTAAGATTGATACGGCAAATTTACCGAAAGAAATGGCGAAACCAATGGTTACCTATCCTTATTATCAAGCACCACAAATGCCACTAAACAACTTTTCAAATAATAATGTAAATCGCAACAGTAAAGGCGAGCTTGTTGTTAAGTTTGAGAATGCACCGAATGGCACAGTAGTAAAAGAGACAAAACAGGCATCGGGTTTTAACACTAAAGCCGATGTGGGATGGAATCCGTATGCTAACTTTGGGAGAAATTAATGGGCTTTATGGACTTTATCAACTTAAGCTGGTTAAACAATTTGCTTCCAGCTAGTTTTCGCGGTGTACCGTTTCAAGTTAGCGGTACATCATCCGAATTCGGGCGGCGGAATCAGACACATGAATACCCGTTTAGAGATGTACCCTATACCGAAGATCTGGGGCGTTCAGCACGTAAAAATAAAATTGACGCCTTTGTGGTTGGTGATGATCACAAAGAACAAGCTGAAAAACTGGTAGAGGCAATTGAAGAAGAGGGAGCAGGAACATTAATACATCCTATTCTTGGCGAACTTAATGTCAATATTGTGGGTACAGCAACTGTCAGCAACTCCGTTGAAAACGGTCGAATGAGTGTTATTTCATTTTCATTTGTCGAAGCAGGTGAGTTAATATTCCCTGATTCGTCGGTAGCGACTGATGATGTAGTTGATGAAAATGCAGATAATGTAGATCAAGCGCTATTAGATGCGTTTGAAGATTTTGACTTAATTGATGCGCCTGATTTTGTACAGCACAGCATTCTTGATGACACCATGTCAATTTTAAATGATATCGCAGATGCTTATAATGCGATAACTCCATATGTTAATGATGCGGTTAAAATCCTAAATGGTGACCTGTCGCCAATTCTCGGTGCGGGTGGTTCAGCCATTATTAATTCAATCAAAAATGTTTGGAAGAGTGCAACAAAATTTTCCAATTCTATAAATGGGTTGATAGCAAGAGTAAAGGTGTTTAACGGTATATCATTCATAAAAAGCATTTTACCCGGTGCTATTTGGTCAACCGATAGCAAATCAACTAAAAAAAGAAAGAAAAATCAAAACTTAATTAATACTGCTATTCGAGTAACCGCTCTAACAGAAGCATCACGAATAATTGCGTCACTACCGAAACAGGTTGAAGATAAAAGAAAACAAGCTTTTGCTCCTGTGGCATTAGAATCAACAAAAGGTAAAAAAGAGCATTCTTTTGACCAAGATCATACGTTACCAACTCATCATTCAACAGCTAACATAACAAACACTCCCGTATCAACATCATCAACAGTTGAAAAAAGTAACACAATTTCATTTGATGATTTACTGGATATCAAAGAATCCATTAATGAATCCTTTGATAAAGAATTGTCACGAACCGAGCATGATGGTTTATACATTGCGCTAGTAAAATTAAAGGCTGCGGTTAACCAAGATATCAATGCACGCTTAATCAAAATAGAAAAAACAATTGTCTATATTCCTAATGAGGTATTGCCCGATTTGGTTTTAGCTCACTATCTTTATAACAATGCTACACGTTGTGAGGATATATCGATTCGCAACAATATTCTTCATCCTGGTTTTATTCCCGTTAAAGAGCTGCGAGTACCAAAACCATGAATCAAAATAAAGTTTTTTTGAAAGTTAACCGTAAGTACTTCGGGGGGTGGACTGATGTGAGTATTTCGGCTGGTATTGAACGGCTAGCCCGTGATTTTAATGTCACCATTACTCGACAATGGCCATCCTCAGGCGAGGATTCAGAAACAAAAATTGATGTTAAAAATGGTGATTTAGTTGAAGTGTATATCGATGATGATGTAGTTTTAACGGGTTACATTGAAGCGTTGCCGATTCGGTACGATGCAGGGTCGCTATCAATGGGCATTGTCGGTAGAAGTAAAACGGCTGATTGTGTTGATTGTAGTGCGGTACCCAAACAATATAGCGGTAGTTCAACTATTCAAGTTATTCAAGATTTGGTTAAACCATTCAAACTGAATGTTATTAATCAAGGCAGTGATGCAGGTTCCGTTAGTATTCAAGCGGATCAGGGGGATACCGTTTTTGATGTCATTAGTAAAATAATGGGCATGCAACAAATTGTTGTGTTTGATGATGAGCAAGGGCAAGTAATAATTGGTGATATTGGTTCAGATGAGGCAAACACAGCTTTGGTTTTAGGGGCTAATATTTTGTCTGCGGATACTGAAAAGAGTATCAAAGAACGGTATTCCGATTATTTTGTCTCAGGGCAAGGCGTCGGTGATGATGAAAACTTTGGTGAAGCAACACTAGCATCAGTTAGATCCACATCTAAAGATGAAGGGATCTTAAGATACCGCCCTCTAATCATTAAACAGTCTGGCGATTCGAATAACGGTACTTGCCAAGAACGCTGTGAAATGGAAAAAGTGCTGAGAGCAAGCAAAACCAGAGAAGTTACATACACGGTTCAAGGTTGGCGACAAGGCGACGGAACATTATGGAAACCGAATCAAATGGTTGTCGTTGATGATCCGCTACTGGGTTACGATAATGAAAAGCTGGTTATTGCCGAAGTTAAATACAGCTTAAGCAGTCGCGGAACGTTATGTGAATTAAAAGTAGGTCCCGTTGAAGCCTATTTGCCTGATAAGAAGAAAACCAAGAAGAAAAAAGGTAAGAAAGCCGATGGCGAGGTATTTTAATGCGTAAAGTTTTAAATAAAATAATGAACCTTGTATCTCGTGGCTATATCACATTCAGTAATAGCGCAAGCAAATGCCAGACGTTGCAAATCAAAATGTCGGGCGGTGAACAAAAAAGTGATGTCGAGCATATCGAGCCATACGGGTTCACATCAAGACCATTGGATGGCGCAGAAGCAGTGGCGCTATTCTTAGACGGCGATAAGTCGCATGGAGTTGTTCTGGTAGCGGGCGATCGTCGCTATCGTATTAAGTCGCTTAAAAAAGGTGAAGTTGCTGTTTATACAGATGAAGGTGATTACATTATTTTTAATCGCAATAATGAAATCAATGTAAAAACTAAGCGATTTATTGTGAGTGCTGATGATGCAATAGAGTTAAATACAAAAAGCTTAACAGTTAACGCATCATCGGTAACACAATTTAATACACCATCATTAAAATCTTCTGGGGAAATAGAGGATAAAACTAGCACTATTTCAGATATCAGAACCGTTTATAATGGTCATACACATAACGAAACAAACACGGTAACACGCAATCCAAATCAAAAAATGGGTTAGTTTGTATAGACGTTTAATTCAAAGGGGACAAATTGCGCCTTTATTCTGTCAAGATAGTACGTCATTTCAAAAGGCGCATCTTTTGCTAATACCCACAGATGTCCCGCTTGTTTTAAAGCATCGTCTTTGGATGCCAGTTTAGGCTGTAACATCCTCATTACAGAATATGTTGAACACAACATACCTTGTCGTGCTTGTTCATTTTTTGCATTGCCAGTAGATGTTATTTGTATGTTGGTTAATTTATCTTTTTCGTTAATTTTTAATATGACAGTAAACGTAACGTTACCTAGATTAAATTCTTGATAACCGTTTGCACCATCATTTATTAAACGCAACTCATCTACTTTCATTTCTGCACATTGTGGAATTGTGTTGAAGTATTTTTTTATCCCTTTATCAAACTGTTTAGCGGTCAATGGTAATTCTTTTTGCTCTGCGTTTGCAGCACCTGCTAATAGAATCAAAGCTAACAAAGATAATTTTTTCATTTTTATTCCTTATTATGTGAGTTTAATAATGCTTATAAAAGTTAATGACAGATTGATTTCAATGTCATCACATACAAAGCCACTTTATCGAGCTTTAATAATTTCGCTATTCACATGGCGACGAAAAAACGCCAGTGATGATTCAGAGCACCCTTACGGTTGGTGGGGTGATTCTTACCCTAGTATAGCAAATGACAAAATTGGGTCACGCCTTTATTTATTGGCTCGCTCAAAATTAACCAATCAAACAGCGAACTTTGCAAAAATTTATATAAAAGAGGCTGTGCAATGGATGATTGATGACGGGATAGCTTCTCGAATAGATGTTTCAGTAAAGCGAACAGATTTAACCGTTTTAGTTGCTACTATCAATATTTACAAAAAAGATGGTAGCAATGAAGAATTTAGGTTTGACAACTTATGGAGTGATATTAATGTCTAGTGGATTTTCAAGACCAACATTACCGGATTTAATCACAACTATACGCAATGATTTGTATGCGCGCCTAGCTGTTGATGATGAATTAATTTCATTACGCCGTAATGAACCAGAAGTATACGGACGAGTTATAGCGGGGGCCACGCATGTGTTATTGGGCTACATTGAAAATATGGCCAAAAATATTTTACCTGATCAGGCCGATGAAGAGTGGTTAACTCGACATGGAAATATGAAACGTTGCTATAGAAAACAACCTACGCCTGCGGTTGGTTATATTCGATTTGATGAAGTTGCTGATGGCATTGTTATCAATAAAGACCAAAAAGTCAGGCGTCAAGTTGATCAGCGCATGTATACAGTTACCCAAACGACAACATCCGCAAATAATGTTCTAAGAGTACCTGTAGTATGTGACGAGATAGGTAAAAAAGGGAATTGTGATGACGGTACCAGTATGTCACTGATTACTCCTGTTACTGGTCTATCATCAACTTGTTTTGCTGATTCTATTGAGTCAGGTTCTGATATTGAGGATTTAGAATCTTTTAGAAAACGAGTTATTGATAGATGGTATTACACACCACAAAGCGGGGCCGATCAAGATTATGTACAGTGGGCTAAAGAGGTTCACGGCGTTACACGGGCTTGGTGTTATCGTCATTGGGCTGGAGCGGGGAGTGTTGGCGTGATGGTTGCAAATAGTGATCCCGTTAATCCCGTTTTAGATAATACCACAATTCAAAATGTCAAAAAACATATTGAGCCATTAGCCCCCGTTGCTGGCTCTATGCTAATTGTTTTTTCACCGATACCCAAACCCGTTAATTTTAAAATTATGGTCACACCTGATAACCCAGAAATTCGTTATCAAATAGAAGCCGAATTAAAAGAATTTTTGTTACGGGAGGGGAAACCACAATCAACACTATTTAGATCACGCATTAGTGAAGTGATTAGCTCTTCATTCGGCGAGTATGCCCATGAATTAGTTTACCCCGATAAAGATATTTTTGTAGAAAAAAATCAGGTAGCGGTCTTCGGGAGTATTGAATGGATTTAGAAAAACAATACCAAAGCATGGTAGGGCACTTATTGCCCTACGGTCCTGCGTGGGATAAATCAGAACCAATCCTTTTATCACTAGCATTAACACTATCAAAAACGCATATTCGATTAGATGATTTAATGCAAGAAATCAATCCCAAAACGACGACAGAACTCATAGATAGATATGAGCAAATTTGCGGATTACCCGATAGTTGTTACCCATCTGAGGTTCAAACACTAACTACTCGGCGTAACCGTTTAGACTCTAAGATAAATTTGAGCGGTGGCATAAGTAAAGAATTCTTTCTACAAGTTTTAAAAGCCAACGGCTATTTAGATGCCACGATTACAAACTATAACAATGATGTTTTTACCTGTGAATCAACATGCCAAGACTATTTATATGATGAAGAGTGGCGTTTTTATTGGATTGTAAACATACCTCACAATTATCAAATAACAGAAATGACCTGTAACGACGGGTGCGATTCGCATTTGAGAAAGTGGGGGGATAAGCAAATCGAATGCATAATTGAAAAATTATGCCCATCACATACCTATGTAATTTTTAAATACGGAGCAATCAATGCATAGAATTGACACATCTACTGCCCAAAGAGATAAGTTTGGTCAAGGTAAAAATGGTTTTACAAGAGGCAACCCTCAAACAGGCACACCAGCAACGCAATTAGATTATCTTTATTGTGATGCCATTCAGGAAGAAATTGCTAATGCGATTGAGTCAGCAGGCATTAAACTTGATAAATCAAAGCACGATCAACTTGCTACGGCTATTAAAGAATTTGTCAGCAAAGGTAGCGTAAAGCTTAACTCAGCAACAAACAGCACATCAGAAACCGAAGCAGCGACATCATTAGCTGTTAAATATGCGTACGACTTAGCAGGACAAGCAAAATGGGATGCGAATATTGATGCAACTACGTCAAAAAAGGGCAGAGTAAAACTTAGTTCATCAACTAACAGCACATCAGAGACCGAAGCGGCGACATCATTAGCTGTTAAATATGCGTACGACTTAGCAGGACAAGCAAAATGGCACGCTACGAATAATGCAGCTCAGAAAACTCAGAAAATAAATGGAAAACAATTACATGGAGATATATCGTTAAGTGCATCAGATGTTGGCGCGCTATCTAAAAGTGATTTTAACACGAAGCTCGGCAACCCTGGTTTTGAAATAATGCCTAGTGGATTGATACGGCAGTGGGGTACAGTTCAATTACCTGCGGTCGGCGATTACAATTCAATCGTAGTCAGCGGCACGAAATATTATACAAACTATCATCAAATACTATTACCCATTGCCTTTCCACACAACTCGGACTCTGTGAATGTTACAATGGCGTGCGGAACGATGAACCTTCAATCAGTCATGTTCGGCACGTTTGCATCTGCAAATTTAAGCGGAAGCCCATCAAGATTTACAGTTGCTATTACTACGCCAGTACTCGGTGCGTCACTCACTGTTCATTACGAAATAATAGGACATTAATATGAAAATATATTTTAGTAAATCAACCATGGGATTTTATTTTGACGTTATACATACTAATATCCCAGATGATGCTATTGAAATAACACAATCTGAATATAAAAATTTGTTGGAGAAACAAGCAGCTGGCTACGAGATAGTCGCAAACAAAAAAGGTAAACCAGTTATAAGCTCAAGATAACACAATCAATCTTCAACTTACAATACTCAACAGCGTCTGCTAGCATCACAAAATCGGCGATATCATATTGTGATTTCAGCGTTTGATAGAGCACAAAATTGTGCTCGTCGTCGCTGTTGATAATGTAGCACTCGCCCGATAGTTCTATTTCGTAATCGGCGGGCGTTTGGCGTATGTAAAATGTGAGTACATATTTGAGTACAGATTTAATTACACTTGAAATTAAAACCAATAATAAACAAAGTCATACATTAGATGTTTCATAATCATGAAAGTAAAAACTTGGCTGTTCTTGGGTATTTTTCATTGTGCTTCTTTGCTCGTAATTATTTTACTATATTAGATTTTTTATTACAGATATAGTACCGATAAGATCTTATCTAAATGTTAAATCAGAGAAGATCTTTTTAAATTAATTGGTAGGTGCGCTTTCAATGATGTTTGCAAGCTTTTCAAGCGTTAGTCTTAAAAATTTAGGCATGTTATCTAATTCAATTGAATCCATTAGATTTTTAACGTAAAGACCTAATTCAGTATCTCCTTCAACAATTAAGCGACGTTGAAAAAATAGGGTATCAGGATCTTGTCGTCTGGTTGCTATCATAATTAAATCATTAGCATTACCAATAAAACTCACATCGGGAATTTCTTCTCGACTCACAACTAATTTATTGTTGATTAGGCTAACAAACCAGATAAGTCCTAGATCGGTAACTGCTATTTTAAGCCAACGGTTTTCTAAAAAATCAAGATCGCCATCTTCTAGAGAATGTTTAAATTGTAATTGTAATAATTGCTCAATAACCTGTTTTTTTAAGTTAAATGGAATACAACGTAAAGTAAGCCCCAATGCTTGTGGGGCTTTATTCACAAATGCTGAATGTATCTTTCCTAGAAACTGATGATTTTCTATCATTTATACATCTCCAGAAATCATTTTTTCATAAATATCTAAGTCAGTATTTAAATGCTCAAAAACCTCTTCACTAACTTCATTACGAACTTTCATTTGTAAAAGGGCTGTTCGTTCTGCTCCTATAGCGACTAAACGCATACGTCTTTCTAAATTTTCTGCCTCAAGTGCTTTCTGTTCTAAATCTTTAAGTCCCGTTCTACGTCGTAATGAGCCAATAACACGTGATCCAACTTCATGAATAATTTCTTGATCCATTCTGTCTTCAGCTGTTTCTTGGAGTAAATTATTTTGCATTTTTTCTAGGCTAATAATTGCCTCTTCGGCCATATGACCTTTCACTGTCAAAATTTCATTATCTTGTTCTGAGTTATCTAAAATAACACTACCTCGTAATAAAATAGGTAAGACGATTACCGCTACAATTAACGAAATTAAAATGATTCCTGTTGCAATAAAAACAAGTTGATATCGACCGGCAATTGTCATTGGAATAGATAATACACCAGCTAAAGTAATAGCACCTCGAACCCCAGCAAATGTTGAAATAAGTAGATCTCGATTGGAATATGATCTAAATGCAAGAGGTCGTTTTGTTCCAAATGGCATTGTCGGCATATGTTTCATCGCCCATAACCAAGCAAAGCGTGTTCCCATTAATACTGCAAAAACAAATATAACAATTAAACATAATTGCCATACTTCAATTGATGTATCGGTTTGGTTTTCGGTAAAGGTATTACTCAAAATTTTTGGTAACTGAATACCTAATAAGACAAAGACAAATCCATTAAACACAAAAGTTAACATTGACCAAGTGCTATCTGATTGTAAACGTGTAGTTAATGGTGCATTTCGCATCATACCAGAATGATTTACGGTCATACCTGCACTTACTGCAGCTAAAATACCTGAGCAATGACATTCTTCTGCAATAATATAAGCTGCGAAAGGAAGTAGGAATAATAGTACAATTTGAATTGCAGGATCATTGTGGGTCAATTGATTTATTTTACGTAAGATACGAGCATATAACCAAGTAAATATAACACCAATCGCTAAACCACCAATCGCAACAACAAAAAATGTAACACTAATTTGTAATAGATCAAACTGCAATAATCCAGCTGCGATTGCAATGGCAAAATTTAATGAAACAAGGCCAGAAGCATCGTTCATTAAAGCCTCTCCTTCAATGATTTCCATCTTTTCTTTTTCAATACGACCTTTACCGACAATACCACTTAATGCTACGGCATCAGTTGGAGATAGTACAGCCGCTAGAGCTAATCCTGCTGCTAATTCAACTTTTGGCAATATCCAATGAAGAATATAACCTAATGCAATAATGGAGATAACAACTAATACTAGAGCTAGTCCAACAATTTCTCTACCATTATAGATGAAGTCCTTTACCGATGTTTTGCGTCCATCAGCAAAAAGTAAAGGAGGAATAAATAAAACAAGAAATAATTTAGGATCAAATTCCACATAAACGTTAAATGCAGCCAATATGCAACCTAATAATATCTGCATCAGAGGCAGTGGAATTTGAATTGGTAGCATTTTAACAACGACACCAGAAAGTGATACAATTAATACTAGAAGTAAAATTATTGAAAAAAGTTCCATAGCTTGTCTTTTATTTATCCTATAATCCTATTGTTTGCATTGATTATATCGGATCTTTTGGTAAATTTCAGGTGAAAATTTCATAGAATGATTTAAATTTTGGTCAAATACAATTATTAATAAAAAAACGTGATGTAATTAAAAGGCATTATGAATGGAAAATTGGCAAAGAGCATTTATACTACATACTCGTTCTTATACAGAAAGTAGTTTATTAGCCGATCTGTTTGTTGAAAATATAGGTAAAGTCACTGTTTTGGCAAAAGGTGCTAGACGTAAAAGTTCTTCATTGAAAGGGATACTGCAACCTTTTACGCCATTAATTGTTCAATATTCAGGGCAAGGAAACATCAAAACGTTGAGGAAAGTTGAAGCTATATCTCTTGCGTTGCCGTTGGTTTCTATTTTCTTATATAGTGCATTTTATTTAAATGAGTTATTACATCGAGTTTTAGTTGCGGAAACTGAAATTCCTACTCTTTTTGATGACTATTTAAAAAGTTTACAGCAATTAGCTCAACAAATACCTGCAGAAAATGTATTGCGTGCATTTGAATTATCATTGTTAGAAAACTTAGGCTATCATGTTGATTTTTTTCATTGTTATGTTACTGGTGATGATGTTTTTGAATCTATGCATTATCAATATCAATTTGAAAAAGGTTTTATGAGTAGTTTATTACAAAATAGTACTAGTTTTACTGGTGAACAAGTTCTGGCTTTAGGAAAACGTCAATTTAATAATGAAGATACACTAAAAGCCGCTAAGCGTTTTACCCGAATGGCGTTGAAACCTTATGTTGGCACAAAACCTTTTAAAAGCAGAGAACTATTTTTAAAACTTTAGTTTTGTCAATTTTTAAAAAATTGTGTAATAAAATAGTTAAATTTGGGGGGGTATTTGATTAAGTGTAGGAATTCCTTGCGTTGTTTACAGTGTTTAAGAAACGACTGTAACGAATATACATAAAAAAACAAAATTAACACCTTATCACAAACAAGAGATAGGGTGCTTATATCATAAAGAAAAAATAACAGTTACAGATTTGGCTGAACGCTTTATGGTCAGTCGTCCTACCATT
>NZ_WTEW01000151.1:0-261 GCF_009795865.1 Gilliamella sp. Pas-s27 | reverse complement strand
TCTTTAACCGTTATCTCTTTAGCTCTAAAGGGTGAACGAGTAAAAGTAGCCCATGATCCTAGATATAAGATGAAATGTTCATAAAGAGAAATTTTCCCTGTTTTACGATTTAAGCGTATTGGGCAATCTTCTGGCATGAATAAAGTTGTTAGAAAAATTTGAAGTACAACAAAGCTAATAAAAATAATTCCCAAAAAAATAAATAAAATATCTATCCCCCTTAACTGCATGATATTAATATCATAAAAACTTACAAATACT
>NZ_WTEW01000018.1:0-62334 GCF_009795865.1 Gilliamella sp. Pas-s27 | reverse complement strand
AAATAGCGACGGTTTGATGTTCAGTCATTTTTTTCATAATTAAATCCCCTTTTCTTTTATCATAGAGAATTTTCTACTTTTTTGCCGTACTATTTTAGGGGATAGTTACAAAAACTCTTTCAGCCAATAGCAGAGCACACGGTGCACGATGGTTTATTGCTTAGGTTTTATTTTTTAGGGGGGGGTATTTAGAATTGATTGTTTTGGACTGCTATGAATTAAAGTAATATGGTGTTCAATCAAAGTCAAACCTAAATTTTGAGTGTCAAAAATTATTTATTGACTAACTATTTTAACTTTTTTTTGATGGAATTGGATGTAACACTTCTACGAAAACTTGTTTGAAATTATTAGCTTTAGGGTTTAATGTCAAAGAATTGATGGGTGGAAAAGAGATGGTTTTGCTACTGAAGGTGATGAACCTAAATCTGGAACGGAAATTAATTGTGGTTATTAACTTATAAGAAAAAAATAATTAAAAAAATATCACTTTATTATTGTTGGAGCTAGCCTTACTGGTTGAGTTGTCACCATAATGTTAAAAAAAATGGCTCATTGATACTGTCAAGTTAACTCATTCTTAGCACAATCATACAGATGAAAACAAGTAAAATCTATCAACGACATTGTTATCCTGCCACTATTATTAGCCACTGCGTATGGCTCTATTATTGTTTCACGTTAAGCTATCGTAATATTGAACTTATTATGATGCAAAAAGGCATCTATGTAACTTATGAATCTATTTGTTATTGGTGTATTAAATTTGGCAAAACCTACGCCAAAAGAATTAGAAAGATAAAACAGTATGGTGATTATGTTTATATGGATGAAGCCTTTTACAAGATCAACGGTAAACGTGTTTATTTGTGGTATGCCGTTGACCAAGATGGTCAAGCGATTGATGTGTTAGTTCAAGAAAAAAGGAACAGAAACGCAGCAAAACGTTTTCTTAAAAAGATAAGAGAAAATACTAAACAAACTTTAACTACAGTAGTTACAAACAAGCTTAAAAGCTATATCAAACCAATTAAAACATTACTTTCTAATTACACCAAATATAGCAATAAGACGAGAGGACTATTCGATATTTCGTTATTGACTCGACAGATCTTAAAGTTTTTGGTAAATGTAAAGTAAAAAAGCAGAACATGGCGCAAACCATACTTAGCTATTGATGTGGATATTCACGAAACTATTAAACGGAAGCCAGCCATGTCAATGTTGGCGATATTGAAGTGTAAAGTCTTACTAGGGTAAATCATAATGAAAATAGGAAACAAATTGGGTAATGTTGCATCTAAAATCGAAGTAAAACCATACTCTTCACTCTATGCCTCTGAAATATGCGATTTGTTTCATTCGTCTATTCATGCTATTGATACCGATATTTATAGCAAAGCACAGCAAGAAGCATGGTGCTCAACACCACCAGATTATCAGAAGTGGTTAGAACGTTTAGATAACACTCAGCCTTGGATGGCTATCTTTGGCTCAAGCCTTGCGGGGGTTTATTGAACTTAGAGATGATGGTTACATAGACTGTCTGTATGTGCATCCTGACTTTCAAAAGTGTGGCATAGCTAGAAAACTCTATGACCATGTGTTTGACTTGGCCCATCAGAAAAAGCTTTCACAATTAAGTGTAGATGCTTCAAAAGTGGCCATGCCAATTTTCAAAAAATGGGGTTTTAAAATAAAGCGAGCTAATAAAATATCCAGAAAAAACCAGATACTTATAAATTACCATATGTATAAACCACTTTGATTTTTATTGAGACCTTTGTACGGTAAAGCTTCATTCAACTGTAGTAGCTCAAACTAAATTTTTAACTGCGCTTTTTTTGCGGAATTTAGGGTTATATTTAGACCTAAATACCTCTAGATAAGAGACTATTTATCGCCATTTCGCTGTTTTAGGCGCAACTTTTCTGCTGTACAGATATCCCTAGTTTGATATCAAAGTTCAATAATCTGCCTGAAAGATGAGCTTGGATTAGTTCAGTCAATGGCGTTTCAAATTAAACCGTATTTGCGAAACAAAGAATAAGTAGAAAACTTTATGAAGATAGCAGAAAATGAAAATACACATCTGATTTACCTATAATTTAGCGATAATTTGTGTCTGAGGAAATTCCCCCACATAACGCATAAAAATACTCGGTATTATAATAAGGAGAGTATCATCTACAGTATGTACTAGAGATTGTGGTTCGTTAATAATGAGTTCTTGGGTTAAAATGGCTTCTTTTAACAACTGCATAAAATGCTCACCCAATGGGGTTATGTCATCGATTTTCTGCATTGTTTTCTTTTCCATATTGGTGAATTCAATCAAAGAATTTTAATGCCAATAATATACGATTTGATAAATAACTTAACTTATTGATTTTTTTATATCATAATTACTATTAATAAGCTCGCATTTGAAATTCGGTCTCGCTTAATCATAATCATCTCATAAGAAAGGTGTTACTGTTGTCATACTTTTCATATTATGACTCTTGCTTTGAGCAAGAATTTTGTCACATTGTTTTTTTTGTTAGTAATAGGATATTAACTTTAAATTAAATAACTATTGCTAATTTTGCTAAATTAGCAGGATGGATTAGCTAGTAATTAATACTTAGTAAATGTTAACATGTTGAGGATAATTGAGAAACGACATATTATAGTGTTGTGTAATACTATCTAAAACTAAATGGTACACTGAATAATATTTTTATTTTATGTTATTGCTTTTTAACATGTACTTAGGAAAGATGGCGGAAGCGCAGAGATTCGAACTCTGGGAGGGTCGCCCCTCGCCGGTTTTCAAGACCGGTGCTTTCAACCGCTCAGCCACACTTCCGCAATGGCTGTGAATATTAAAGGAGACTTGCTTATTTGTAAATAGCTATTTTAATATTTTTTATCGTTTGCTTTAAATTTCATCAAATTTTGTGGAAATCAGGCAATCGAAGGTGCATTCCTCATCAAAATTAGTGTTGGTTTTTGATTAATTGAGTATAATACAATGCAAATTAAGTAACGTATTTTAAAAAATGTTAGAACAGATAGAAACCGATGATAAAGGTTATTTAAAAAATTGGCAGGATTGGACTGTTGAATTGGTTCCTGAATTGGCCGTAAAAGAGGGAATTAATTTAACGGATGCACATTGGGAGGTAATTTTATTTGTTCGCGATTTTTACTTAGAATATAAAACCTCGCCAGCTATACGCGCATTAGTTAAAGCGATGGAAAAAAAGTTTGGTGTAGAAAAGGGTAATAGCCGTTATTTGTATAAGTTATTTCCAGACGGTCCTGCTAAACAAGCAACTAAACTTGCCGGTTTGCCAAAACCCGTTAAATGTATATAGATAAAGGATAATATTAAGCTCATGATAAGATGGAGGCTCCCTTTATTGCTATTGGCTGTGCTTGGTTATTTGCAATATTCTTTGTGGTATGGCAAAAATAACGTGTACGATTATCAAGATAATGTTGATATGTTAATCGATTTGCGTGCTGATAATGAAAAATTAAAAGCTCGTAATGAGCAAATGTTTGCTGAAATTAACGATTTACAACGCGGTTATGAAGCAATAGAAGAGCGTGCGCGCAGTCACTTAGGAATGGTTAAACCTAATGAATATTTTTATCGAATTATTATTGATTCGGATACAAAAAAACGATAATGCATAACGTAAATAATCTTAATGATATCATCGCTATCGTGCCTGCAGCGGGAATTGGTAGCCGTATGAATAGCCAAATCCCCAAACAATATCTAAAAATCGGTGCAAAGACGATTTTAGAACATACGTTATATAAATTATTAACACATCCTCAAATTACACAAGTTATTGTTGTAATTAGCCCTGAAGATCATCTATTTAGCACTTTTTCGATCGCTTTGCATGATAAAATTAAAATTACATTAGGCGGTAAAACTCGAGCTGATTCTGTATTAGCAGGATTACAACTATTAAATGATAAACAGTGGGCGTTAGTTCATGATGCAGCAAGACCTTGTGTTGATCATGATGATATTACGCGCTTGATTGAAACGGTAACCAATAAAAAACAAGGTGGCATATTAGCTACGCGTATTAGTGATACGGTTAAGCGTGCTTATCAAGATAATGATACGGTTATTGATTATTCTGAAGACCGAACTTATTTATGGGGCGCAGCAACCCCTCAATTATTTAATGCTGGCGAACTAAAAACATGTTTGCAACACGCTTTAAATGACCGTATTGCCATTACTGACGAAGCTTCAGCCGTTGAATATTGTGGTGGACATCCTTTATTGGTTGAGTGTCGTCGAGATAATATAAAAATAACTCGCCCTGAAGATTTAGCTTTAGCAACTTTTTATTTAACTAAGCAAACTCCAAATAGGTAAAAGTATGAGAATAGGACAAGGTTTTGATGTGCATAAATTTGGTGGTGAGGGACCAATAACCCTTGCTGGTGTCAAGATCCCTTATCACTATGGTCTTATTGCTCATTCTGATGGTGATGTTGTATTACATGCCATAACCGATGCGTTGATTGGCGCGTTAGCGTTAGGTGATATTGGTAAGCTATTTCCTGATACAGATCCAAAATATAAAGGTATCGATAGTCGAATATTATTGAAAGAGGTGTATGCCCTTGTTCAGGCGAAAGGCTATGAGTTAGTAAATTTAGATACCACAATTATTGCACAAGAACCCAAAATGCGCCCCCATGTTGATCAAATGAAAGTAAATATTGCTGAAGATCTAAATGTCCATTTTGATCAAATTAGCGTTAAAGCAACAACGACAGAACAATTAGGCTTTACAGGGCGTAAAGAAGGCATTGCTTGCCAAGCCGTCGTATTATTAACCAAGAAACTCAAAATAGATTAAATTTTAAAATAGGTAATACAGGTGTTAGCACAACTTAATTATTTATATGGAGAACCAACCACTACAGGACAATATAAACAGCAATACGAAGATTTTATTGTTACAGAGGATTTAGGTTTTGAATTAACTGGCGACGGTGAGCATGTTTTAGTTTTTTTGCAAAAACGTGATTGTAATACCCTATTTGTGGCAGAACAGTTGGCCAAATATGTTGGTATTTCACCAAAGTTAGTGAGTTATGCTGGGTTGAAAGATCGTCATGCCGTAACTCAGCAGTGGTTTAGTTTACATATGCCAGGTCAGCAAACACCTGACTTTTCGGCATTTGATTTAGCCGGTTGTGAAATATTAGACGTTACTCGACATAATAAAAAATTAAAAATTGGTGCTTTAAAGGGTAATTATTTTAAAATTATTTTAAGAGATTTAAGTGAACAATCCGAAATCGATTCTAAATTACCATTAATCAAACAACACGGTGTGCCTAATTATTTTGGCGAACAGCGTTTTGGTCGTGATGGAAATAATATTACTCAAGCCATAAGTTGGGCTAAAGGCGAAATTTCGGTAAAAGATCGCAAAAAACGCAGTTTTTATCTTTCGGCAGCACGGAGTGCAATTTTTAATGATATTGTCAGCCAACGAATTGCTCAAAATTTACAGCAAACCGTGCTTGATGGCGATATATTACAATTAGCACAGCGCAGTAGTTGGTTTGTTGCACAGAATGATGAATTAATACTGTTACAACAGCGCTTAGATAGCGGTGAACTTAATATTACAGCCCCTATGATAGGTGATTCACCACTTGGTACATTATGTAAAGCGTTAGAGTTTGAGCAAAAATGTCTAGAAAATTGGTCTGAATTTAATGATCTGTTTAAAAAAGAGCGAATAGAAACAGCAAGGCGGTCAATATTGTTACGAGCACATCAGCTTAATTGGCAATGGCTAGATTGTTGTACTATTGAGCTTGAATTTTATTTGTCATCCGGTTGCTATGCAACAAGTGTGATTCGTGAATTAATAATAGAAAATGAGTAGCCCAAATGCAAAGTTTAAAAATGCAATCCCTAATTAAATCTTTGCGTCAACAAGGTATAAAAGATGAGCGTGTTTTAAATGCTATTGCCTCTGTTCCTCGAGAACATTTTGTTGACGAAGCACTTTCGCATCAAGCCTACGATAATCGTCCGCTACCAATTGGCAGTGGTCAGACTATTTCCCAACCTTATATTGTGGCAAAGATGACAGAGCTATTAAGATTAGAACCTCACTCCAAAGTGCTTGAAATCGGCACAGGATCTGGATATCAAACTGCCGTTTTAGCTAAATTAGTTGAAAATGTCTGTTCGGTAGAACGAATAAAAAGCCTACAATGGAATACTAAGCGCCGTTTAAAACAACTTGATATTCATAACATTGCAACGCGTCATGGCGATGGTTGGTTAGGTTGGCCTGAGCGTGGACCATTTGATGGCATTATTGTTACCGCTGCTGCATCTGAGGTGCCACAACGCTTGCTAGAACAGTTAGCCGATAAAGGTCGATTAGTGATTCCTGTCGGCGAACATAAACAAGTCCTGCAATTAATTGAGCGTAATGGCGATAGTTTTGTAGCTAAAAATATGGGCGAGGTAATATTTGTGCCTTTGGTTAAAGGCGATATAGAATAATGACTTTTCATCATAAATAAAAAATAGAAAATAAGTGCTTTATTTTCTATTTTTTTATATTTAAACGTAATTTTTTTAAAAATTTCTACAAAATTTTAGATAGTTATTCTTTTTGTGCAGAACGCTTCCATTCACAAATTCCATAAATAGCATTAAATAGGTAAATTAAGTATTGTGTTGTGATAATAATATTGTTGGTATAGATATTTAAAACAATGACCAATACATTTAAGATTACCCATAAATACCAGTTAAAAGAGTATCTCATCATCAGTAATAACTGAGCAACCATACCTAATCCAAAGATGAAACAATTAATAACAAGTTGGTAAGTTGTATTCGGTGCGCCAATTTTATCAGTTAGATAAATATTAATAAAAGCTGCAACAATCAGAAAGATGAGAGTATATAAAAAGCTAGTTTCACTTAGTGAACGGACTTTAACGTTTTTATCATTATCCATGTTCTTTTTCCATGTAAGTAAACCATAGATATGTGAACAAAAATAGTAAATTGATGGTAATCCTGCACCAATATTGCCGCCAAGAATATTAGCAGAACATTCTGCAACGCCAGCAAACATGCCTAATACATTACCCATATTTTTACGCTTTGCTAATAAAATAACACAGACTAGACCACAAAAAGAGCCTATGTAAGAAACCGTATAGCGTATATCAAATTGAGTAAATGGATCAGTGTATAAAAATACCAATGTTACACATAATATACAAAATAATGGATAGAATTTATTGCGTCCGATTAAAATAATAATGTCGCTTAATTTATTCATAATTAATACTCTTCATTGTTAATAAGTTGGTTAACGAGTTCAATACAGCGCAAATAGCGCTCTTCATAGTCGGGCGAATCGATTTGAATGTAATTAATATTATTTTTTTCAAGAATCGAAATGAGTAGTCGTTGAAAGTCTTTACGTTGTTTCGGGCTACCTAAATGGCGTAAACCATCAGCTACCCAAGGGGTGTTATTGCCTAATAAAATCACTAAATCAAAACGGTAATTATTAATCATCGCTTGTAAAAAAGGATGCTCCTTACCCTCGTATTTTTTACAAAAGGCTTGTGTGGTGACAAAATCGGTATCAATAAACGAAACTTTATTGGCATGTTTTATGGCAAAATCGATATATTGTGCATGACCTAAGGCGATTTTATCATAATCGGCATATTGCAAAGCACGTTCATCGCCACCAAGATGTGAAAACACATAATCTCGTCCATATTCCCAAGCACTGGTAGTATTAAATACATTAGCGAGTTTGTTAACTAAGGTTGATTTACCACTTGATTCACCGCCTAAAATAGCCACCGTTCTAACAAAAAATGGTCTAACTTCTGTTGGAATATATTGCCAGTTTTGGAGCGGAGCTTGACGAATTTGTGTACCGCTCACTTGCATAAATTGGCGGTTGGGATCAATGAGCACGGTGTTTAAATTAAATAAATCTTTATACATCGCAACATCCTGTGGTTCGCTTGAGTAAACGCTATCAGGATTTATACCTTTTTCTTGAAACAATTTTTTGACGCGTTCACTCCATTCATGCCAACCATTAGGATAAGCAGGGATACCGTCTTCTTCTAATAATTCGATGTGGATATTTTTTTGATATTTAAAGGTTTGTAGTAACCAGCGAATGCGGTCATTAATTGTTGGTTGGCGAGACATGGCGCTTTGCTCAAATAATGCCATATCTCGAGTCGTATCAGAACAAAGTATCACATACAACTCATCCACTTGGCTAATTGCTCGTTGAATAAGGTAAATATGCCCAGTATGTAAAGGATAAAATTTACCAAAAATAACGCCCACTTTTTTGTCTTTGGCAGGCTTTTCGATTTGTAAATATTGATGGAGTGATTGTAATTTTTTGGCACTAGGATTTTTAATTTTATCATTAATAAGCTGACTTAAATAACCTTTAGTCATTTGACATGCATCAGCCACAGTTTGTAGTGACAAATTTTTTCGTTTGATTGTTTTCTTTAAATAACTAAAGCTACTCATGAAAGTCTCCTTATTTTTATGTTTTTTATTTTTAACAAAATATATATTAAATTTTATTTTTGTTCAATATCCTAAACAAAAATAATTTGTTTTTATATCAATTTATTAAATTTTATAGAAATTAATCTTAAAATAGTGAATACTTATTTATTATTAATAATATGAAATAACATTATTTTTTAACTGAGATATAAGTTATTTATATTCAAATTTTTAATTTGAATAATTTATTTAAAAGGAATGGTATGAAAATTCAAAAATTAGCTTTTTTAATTGTATTTGCTTCTAGCAGTGTTTTTGCAAATAGTAATGTAACACTTAATAAAGTAACGCTATTTTTACAAGGTGCAGAATTGCAAGGACAATCAACAGTATCGTTGACTAAAGGTGAAAATGAAATTTTATTGACTGGAATTGCCAATGACGTTAAGGCTAATTCAATCAATGTCGGATTTGGTAATAATGCTAATGTGAAAGTATTATCAACAACATTCAATAATAACTATATTGATGACAGTAAAGAAAACCAAGAAATTCAATCTTTACTTGACGAATTACAAAAGTTACAAGAAAAACACGATACGGTCGAAATTCAATTAAAAGCAGTATCAGAACAAGTTACTCTTTTGCAAGGAAATCGTTTAGATTTGTTAGTTAAAGGTGCCAATGATGATTTAAATGGAATGCAAAATGCACTAAATTTTATTAAAACTAATTTAGTTACAGTACTGAACGAACAAAACAAACTACAAAAACAAATCGATCAGATAGATCAGCAGATAGTACAATGTAAAAATAAGATTGATAAACAAAAAGCATCGGCAGAAAACACAAAAAATGCAATTATTGTAAAAGTTTATTCTGATAAAGATATTACACTGCCAGTTAACTTGTCCTATGTGACTAATAAGGCTGGTTGGACACCGATTTATGATGTGCGTGTTGCTGATATCAATTCACCGTTACAGTTAACTTATAAAGCGGATATTTATCAAAATAGTGGTTTAGATTGGCAAAATGTTGATTTTAGTTTATCAACTTCAAACCCTAGTGATGGTATAACGGCACCTAATTTATACCCTTGGCGTATTGATGTCTATTCTGAAAAAGGGGGCTTCTTCTTTTCCTCATATGATGATATGAGCGCCAAAAAATCAAAGTCTGTAACTCCTAATGATAATACGCGAACCAATACATTAGGAATTAATACGCGTTTTGAGGTTAAATTGCCTTATACAATAAAATCAAATACTCAAAGTAATATTCTTACACTACAAAATAAAGAAGTGGAAGCACAATACCATTATACAGCTACGCCTAAATTAGATAGCAGTGTATACTTACAGGCACAAATTACTGATTGGGATAGACTTAACCTTTTACCAGGAAAGTCGACGGTCTTTTTTAATGGTAATTATGTTGGTGAAAGTTTTATTACCACTAAAAATCTAAAAGAGACGTTAGATATCTCTTTAGGAAAAGATAAAAATATTTTTATTGCTCGTAATCGTAATGTTAATGAAACATCAAAACCTTCGTTATTTGGTAATGATATTTCACAAAAATATGCTTACACCATTGATGTAAAAAATGCCAAAACATTACCTATTGATATTATTGTTTATGATCAATTACCAATTATAGTCAATAAATCCGTTTCACTTGATAATGCTAAATATGATGGTGCAGATTATGATAAAGAAACGGGTGAATTACTATGGAAATTTAAGTTAAATCCAAACGAAAATAAAAATCTTAATTTAAGTTTTAAACTGACTTATCCAAAAGACAAAGTTAACGATATAATTGGCTTATAAGTAAGTGAATAACAGAAATAGAATATGTTAAACGAGTGGTTAAACCAATTTAAACAAGATAGCCAAATTAGTTTGCTAGATATTCATTTGGCAACGTTTTTGACGAATAAAGCGATGTTAAGTGATGATATTACTGCGAAACGTTTTAGTTTTTTGGTTTTATCGCTAAGTAAAGAGGTTAGAGCAGGACACGTTTGTCTTGATCTGACATGCCTAACCACTCCAACTATAGATGCATCACTTTGGTTAGCTTTAGCGTCACCAAACGAACAAGATTGGATCTTCACGCTTGAACAAGCACGCCATAGTCAGGTTGTGAGCGATGGCACAAACTTGTCGCCTCTTGTATTTATTGAAAATAAACTCTACTTTCAACGAATGTGGTTGGACGAAAAGAATGTCGCACAATATTTCAATCATACGACTTTTAATGAACAACCCACTGATTATTCTGATTTAAACACTATACTGAATCAGCTTTTTACTCAGCAGCAATCTCAAATTGATTGGCAAAAAGTAGCTGTTGCAGCGGCATTAACACGCAAAGTGGCAATTATTTCGGGCGGACCGGGAACAGGTAAAACAACCACTGTTGCTAAGATTTTAGCAGGGATTTTATTAACCACTCCTAATGCTCGAATTGTAACGGCAGCACCAACCGGCAAAGCGGCATCAAGGTTAACAGAATCACTGAGTCGAACAATAGAACAACTCAATTTTACATCATTAAACCTAAAGGCCGAGGCGATCACTTTACACCGTTTATTGGGTGCAAAAGCCGATAATAGCTCATTTACACACAACAAAAATAATCTATTACATATTGATGTGTTGGTTATTGATGAAGCCTCAATGGTTGATTTAAATATGATGGCAAGAGTAATAGAAGCGTTACCCGTTTCAGCACGTTTAATTCTGCTTGGTGATAAAGATCAGCTTTCATCTGTTGAAGCTGGAGCTGTATTTGGTGACCTTTGTACTTTTATTACTCAAGGTTATAGTCAACCTCGTGCAAAAGAGCTAAGCCAATTAACTGGTTATAATGTGCCTTCTTGCGAACAAACAGCAACAATTACTGACAGTATTTGCTTATTACAAAAGAGTTACCGTTTTAACGAGTCATCAGGCATTGGTTTGTTAGCTAATGCTGTGAAAGAAGGTCGCTTAAGTACCGTTAAAAAATTATTAACAGATAATGAGTCGCTAGAGGATATCCGCTATCATCCGCTATCATCTCAGCAGGTTTATGAAGACGTTTTACATGATAGCATTCATCACTATAAACATTATTTAACTGTTATTAAACAAAATGGAACTAACGATATCGCATTAGTTTTAGCCAAATTTGCCGAATACCGATTACTTTGCGCAGTAAGAGAAGGTCATTTTGGCGTAGAAGGTTTAAATAAACAAATTGAATTACTATTAGCCAAAAATAAGTTGATTCAATTAAAAAACAAAGAAACATGGTATGTAGGGCGACCGATTATGATTTTGCGCAATAGCACTTCATTAGGGCTTTATAATGGCGATATTGGCATTACATTAATGGCTGAGCACGACAGTTCAAAATTGCGAGTATATTTCCCTTTTGCTGACGGTTCGATTAAAGGATTTTCGCCATTTCGATTACCTGAGCATGAAACAGCGTATGCTATGACTATCCATAAATCGCAAGGTTCGGAGTTTGATCATGTCAATATTATTCTGCCAACTGACTATTCGCCATTGCTAAATCGTTCATTGCTTTATACCGCCATTACTCGTGCTAAAAAAACGGTTTCTATTTATGCGACTGAACCGATTTTATTACAAGCAGTCAAAAGTCAAACTGAAAGGCATAGTGGTTTGGTGAATTTATTACAGAATAATAATTAATACTAAAGCTTAGCAAATAAAAACAGGGCAGTTAAGCCCTGTTATTTTATTAGTGGATGATCTTAGCTAAAAAGTCTTTAGCACGATCGGATTGTGGATTAGTGAAGAATTGTTCTTTTGACGTATCTTCAATGATTTCACCCGCATCCATAAAGATCACTCGATGAGCAACTTTACGAGCAAAGCCCATCTCATGAGTAACCACCATCATTGTCATGCCTTCATAAGCGAGCTCAACCATCACATCTAATACTTCGTTAACCATTTCAGGGTCGAGTGCTGAAGTTGGTTCGTCAAACAACATAACAATCGGATCCATACACAGTGCGCGAGCGATTGCTACACGTTGTTGTTGACCACCAGAAAGCTGAGCAGGGTATTTATTTGCATGGGCAAGTAAACCAACACGCTCTAAAAGGTTAAGGGCCTTTTCACCCGCTTCTTTATCTGAACGGCCTAACACTTTAATTTGAGCGAGTGTTAGATTTTTCAAAATTGTTAAATGAGGAAATAACTCAAAGTGTTGAAACACCATACCCACTTTAGAACGTAATTTTGCTAAATTCGTTGACTTGTTAGTAATTTCTGTACCATTAATAACAATTTTACCTTGTTGAATAGGCTCTAAAGCATTTACGGTTTTTATCAGTGTTGATTTCCCTGAACCTGAAGGGCCACACACAACAACAACTTCGCCTTTACCTACTCGAGTAGTGCAGTTTTTTAATACCTGAAATTGTCCATACCATTTTGATATATTTTCTAAGGAGATCATCGATTTATCCCTTTTTTAAAATAATTAACTAAACATGAAGCAGTAAAACAAATTACAAAATAACTTGCTGCTGCAAAAATAACCATTGAATATTTATCTGTACCACCTTGGGTGCCCCCAATTTGAGTCACACTTGCGCCAAATAAATCTATTAACCCCATAACATAAACTAAAGATGTATCTTGGAATAAGATAATACCTTGGGTTAATAATAATGGCACCATTGATCTAAACGCTTGCGGTAAAATAATTAAACGCATTGCTTGGCTTTTAGTCATTCCTAGTGCATAAGCAGCGTGGTATTGTCCTTTTGCAACAGCATTGATACCCGCACGAATGATTTCAGAATAATACGCAGCTTCAAATAGCGCAAAAGCAATCATCGCTGATGCAATACGCACATCGGCATAGGGGGGCAAGTTAAATAGATACTTAATGGCTTGAGGTAGTGCTAAATAGAACCATAGCAACACTAATAAAAGAGGTATTGAGCGAAACAAAGTAACATAACTTTTCGCAAAAATATTTAATATTTTAATGTTAGATAAGCGCATTAACGCCAGTACGGTTCCCCAAACAATGCCAAAAGCAACTGCGATAAACGTGATTTTAGTTGTTAGCCATAATCCACTTAATAATAATTCATAATTATCTAATACTAATGAAGGTATATTGGCAATCCAATTAAATAATTGCGTATTTATAATACTATCAATTATCCTATCAATCATCCTATCAATTATCCTATCAATAAACTGCATATTATCCTCCATGACTCATGTTAGGTAAGCGAGTATATTTTTCAACAATTCGCATCACAGTAATTACCACATAGTTAATCAGCATAAAGGCAATGGTAACACCCAACAATATTTCAACAATGCTATTAGTTGACTCATTGATACGATCGATTTGACCAATCAAATCAATTAACCCAATTGTTGAAGCAACCGATGAGTTTTTAATAATATTAGTCATTTCTGATGTTAATGGTGGAATAATACGTCGATAAGCATTTGGTAATAAAACATACATATAAGCTTGTCGATTCGTTAAACCAAGAGCAATAGCAGCATAGCGTTGACCTTTTGGTAACGTTTGAATGCCAGTTCTTACTTGTTCAGCGATACGTGCTGAAGTAAACAAGCCTAGTGCTATTGCAGCAGTAATAAATGCGCTTACATTGGGCGATAAATCAGATATAAACCAAACTTTTACACGACCACTTAACATTACAGGTAGAATCATATACCACAAAAACATTTGCACAAGTAATGGAATGTTACGAAATAGCTGAATATAGCTTGCTGCAAAGTTGTTTAAAAATTTATTGTCTAATGTTCTACATATCCCAATAAGCGATCCTAGTACAAAAGCAATGATCCACGCAGTAAAAGCTAATGAAGCTGTGACGATAACACCGTCTAAAAGCCAGTTTAAATAAATTCCACTACCATAAGGAGTGGGTTGAAAAAATAGTGTCCAATTAAAACTCATAATATATTTAATTCACTAAATTAGATTATGTACTAAATGCTAAAAACAAAGCACTTAGTACATTGGATTAGAAAGATAAGAAAAGTATTAATCTAATGCTTTATCATTAGGGTTAGCAAACAGCTCAACCATTTTTGGTGAAATTTCAAGACCCATATTTGCACCTTTTGGTGGAACAGGTTGAGTAAACCATTTGTTATATGATTCTAATGCCTTCCCTGATTTTTGTGCATCAGCAATAGTTTTATCCATCAATTGTTTAAATTGAGTATCGCCTTTTCTTAACATACAGCCATAAGATTCATAAGAAAGTGGTTCACCAATAATTTTCCATTCCGCAGGATTAATTGCTCGGGAACGCTCACCGGCAAGTAGTGCATCATCCATTAAAAATGCCACGGCACGGCCTGTTTCAAGCGCATTGAATGCATCGCCATGATCTTTTGGCGTAATAATACGAATACCTAAGTTATCTTTATTATTGATTTGATTTAAACGGATTTCTGACGTTGTGCCAGCGGTTGTTACCACATTTTTGCCTTTTAAGTCTTCAATGCTATTGATATTGCTATCTGCTTTGACTAAGAATCGAGTACCGACAATAAAAATACTGTCTGAAAAATCAACTGTTTTTTGACGTTCAAGGTTATTTGTGGTTGAACCACATTCAAAATCATAAGTATAGTTGTTAAGTAATTGAATACGAGTCTTCGAGGTGACTGGTAAATATTTTACTTGAAGGTTTGGTAAATTTAGTTCTTTTTTAACTGCATCGACAATTAAATTAGAATAATCTTGTGAATAACCAATAACTTCTTGTTTTTCACCATAATAGGAAAATGGAATCGAAGATTCTCGATGACCAACAACAATAACACCTGTATCTTTAATTTTGGCTAATGTACCGCTTAGCTCTTCTGCAACAGCTGAACCAGTCATTAAGCCTAACATTGCAAATGATAGCACTAATTTGGTTAATTTTGTCTTTTTGTTCATACTCATCTCCTACTGTTCCTACTGTTTAGTTTGTATCATATTAAATAATTTTAATATTTTTACAAAGACCGTATATTATAACTTATTTTTTTGCATAAAAGTACTTTTTACTGTTTTATTTATCTATCACGGAGCTAGATGTAATCAATAATTAGCGTGTTTTTGCCAATGATTAATCACACCAAAACTTCTTAAACCTAATTATATTTAAGCAAAAATTATGCCAGTATCATAAATTATGAACGTCTTTTTATAAAAAGTGAGATAAGCATAAATGCCATAATAACAAAGTAAGGAACATTCCCCCATCTTGCATAAGGCGTTAATCCTGTTGTTGGCGAAACAGAAGCTGATAAAACATCTGTTTTAAATTGAGGCAATTGTTTAACAATATTACCATGCTGATCAATAATTGCCGTAATACCTGTATTAGTACTACGAATTAACGGCCGACCAAACTCAAGCGCTCTAGCTTGTGCCATTTGTAAATGCTGTTTAGGACCAATACTATCACCAAACCACGCATCATTGGACACCGTCAATAAAAAATCACTATCAGGGGTAAATTTTTGTCGCATTAAATCCGACAAAATAATTTCATAACAAATAGCGGGTGTAAATTTAAAGCCTTTTATAACTAATTGTGGTTGTTTTGCTTGGCCAGACCTCATTGATGACATGGGAATATTAAGTAATTCAGCAATCGGCTCAAGTACTGACTCTAGTGGTGTAAATTCACCAAAAGGCACTAAATGGTGTTTTTGATAACGATTTATTGTTGGGTATTGATAGGGTTCCTTTTCGCCCAATACTAATAGCGTATTATAGATATCACCATTGGATTGATAACCATCCTCACCAAATCGATAATCAATAATACCAACAGCGATTTCAGCATTATGGGCTCTGGCTTCATTATCCAAATGTTGTAAAAAAGACTGCTGATTAATTTCGTAATCGGTAATGCTAGCTTCTGACCATATAATAATCTTATTTTCTTCAAGATTATCTAGAGTTAGTTTGGCATAGGTCTGTAAGGTATTATTCAGCTGTTCTCTTGTCCAACGAATTGACTGTGAAATATTTCCTTGAATTAAAGCAAAATTAGCCGAACGGCTGTTATTGACGGTTGTCCAATCGACATTTTTGAATGAAATTGGTGCAAAAAAGATCATGATTAGTGCAATAAACGCACCGAAAACGAACCTTTTAGGTGTTTTTGTGGTGGCGGTCTTTATACCATAAACTAACAAGCCACATAACACCGTTAAAATCAAATTAACACCATCAATCCCAACGACAGAAAAGTAAGCACGCAAAGGACTATCAAGCTGACTATAACCTAATTGCAACCAAGCAAAACCTGTCAAAATATAGCCACGTAAAAACTCGGTAACTTGCCAAACAATCGGTGCGACAAGCACAAGCTGTTTAAACGAAAATGGTGTAGCAAATCGATTTGTCACTCTTAACAAAAAAGCAAATAGCATTGGATAGAGCGACAAATACAAAACTAAAAGTCCCAAAATAATTATGGCAACAAAAGGCGGTAATTCCCCATACTGTTTAATACTAATATAAACCCAGTGAACGCCAGCCAAAAAGTAGCCAATTCCCCAATTTAATCCAAGCATCACGGCTTGTTTTTTAGATTTATCAGCTATAAGCCATAACAGCCCTGCAAACGACACAAAGGCCAAAGGCCAAAGATGAAAAGGGGCATAGCTAAAAACCGCTATACTACCTAAAAACAAGCTTAATAAAATTGGTTTAAGCATTTTCTGGTAACTCTAAATTAGGTACTTTTGCACCATCAGGGATTGTTACATGCAGTTGAATAATACGCCTTCTATCGGCAATGGTTACTTTAAATTGATAACCATCAATTGTAATACTCTCACCGCGTAAAGGTAAACGACCAAAATGTTGCATCACTAGCCCGCCAATGGTGTCCATTTCGTCATCGCTAAAATCAGTGGCAAAGATTTCATTAAAATCTTCAACGGGTGTAAGTGCTCGAACAGTATAAACCGAAGGGGACAAGCGACGGATATCACGATCTTCAACTTCATCATATTCATCTTCAATATCGCCAACGATCAGTTCTAAAATGTCTTCGATAGTCACAAGACCCGACACACCACCAAACTCATCAATAGCCATTGCCATATGATAACGCTGCATACGAAACTCTTTTAGCATATGATCAACACGTTTACTTTCAGGCACAACAACGGTTGGTCTAAGGATTTTTTTCAAATCAAAGTTATCGACACCTTGGCGAATAAAAATCAACAGATCCTTTGCCAATAAAATCCCTTCAATATGATCGCGATCTTCACTAATAACAGGATAACGGGAATGCCCATGTTCAGAAATAATATCTAAACATTGATCAAGCGAATAATTGTCTTTAATGGTAACAATTTGAGAGCGGGGGATCATAATATCGCGAATACGTTGCTCGGCAATATCCATAACGCCTTCGATCATATCAAGCGTATCGGGATCGATAAGCTCGTTTTCTTCGGCTTCGCGGATCACTTCGATCAGTTCTTCTTTATCTTTTGGTTCTGAATGAAATAACTGACTTAACCATAATGCAAACCCTTTTTTAGGTCTCCGGTGATTATCATCACTCATTTGTTCTTTTCCTTTCTTACTTTATTATTAATGTAATATCTATTTTATGCTTAGTTTACTTAATCTACTTACTAAAAGCGCTTACAAAATAACATAAAACCAAACGGTTTATCATGCATTTTACTCGTCAATGGGTTGATAAGGATCTTCAAACCCCAACTGTTGCATAATATCAATTTCGATATTTTCCATTTCTTCAGCCTCGTCGTCAAGGATATGATCATAGCCTAATAGATGCAAACAACCATGCACAATCATATGTGCCCAGTGCGAAGTTAATGATTTATGTTGCTCTGTAGCTTCAGCTTCAACCACTTGCTGACAAATCACCAAATCGCCAAGCAAAGGAACATCAATTTCAATGGGGGACTCAAATGGAAAAGATAATACATTGGTTGGCTTATCTTTATGACGATAAGTATTATTTAATTGCTGACTTTCTTGCTCATCAACAATACGAATAGTGAGTTCAGCATTATCCACAAATTGCGGCAAAATAACCCCTAACCATTGTAAAATTTGCGCTTCGGTTGGCAGATTTTGGTTATCTTCGGTAGCAATTTGCAAATCTAAAATTATTGCGCTCATTCTATTTTGATTACCTTAGGTTATTATTATTCACGATGATAAGGGTGATTAGTCGTTAAACTCCATGCACGATAAAGGCTCTCGGCCACAATCACGCGCACTAAAGGGTGAGGAAGCGTAAGCGGGGACAGCGACCAACTCTGCTCAGCTGCTGCTTTACAAGCAGGCGATAACCCCTCAGGGCCACCAATCAACAAACTCACATCTCGCCCGTCGGCTTTCCAACGTTCTAATTGTTCAGCTAAATTATGGGTTGTATAAGGTTTACCGGGAATATCAAGTGTCACAATACGATTACTTTTACCGCAGGCACTTAACATCAATTCACCTTCTTTATCTAAAATTCGTACAATATCGGCATTTTTAGTACGCTTACCGGCAGAGATCTCAACAAGCTCTAACGGCATATCTTTAGGAAAGCGAGCACAATAATCATCAAAAGCTGTTGTAACCCAACTTGGCATTTTAGTGCCAACAGCAATAAGCTGAATTTTCACGCCATTAACTCCAAAGTTTTTCCAGTTCGTAAAGCTGACGGCTCTCTTCTTGCATAATATGCACAATCACCGAATCCATATCAACCACAACCCAATCAGCATCAGTTTTCCCTTCACTACCTAATACTAAATGCCCTTGTTTTTTAGCTTCATCAAGTAAATGATTGGCAATAGACGAAACATGACGGTTTGAAGTGCCCGTACAAATAATCATGTAATCAGTAATGCTCGACTTACCACGAACATCAAGGGTAACAATATCTTTGCCTTTTAGATCATCAATCTTATCAATAATAAAATCTTGTAACGACTGCTGCAAAATAAACTCTCTATGGTTAAAAAATAAAGCGCTAGTATACCACGAAATTATAAAATAACGGCTATGCAAAAATAGAAACAACATTTAACGGCATAAATGACTGAATCAATACTAACCTTCGGCCTTTAGAATAAAAACAGACTAACAATAGCTAATCAATTACTTCTTATCAAAAAATTGGTCAGGAAAAGTATTGATTTTATTAAAGTTTTTTCTGTCCGTTTTTTTGAATATAAACCTCTACAAACCCTTTTTTTTACAATAATTTAAAATTCAATAAAATCAAAACATTATAAAACAGCTTAAAAAAAGGGTTTTCAAAGTCAAAATTGTTGTTTATCTTTATATAACAAGATTTATCAAATCTTGAGTTCTCCCTTAACGCCGTATAGGCGGTTTAGAAAGCCAGCTGCTCAAGTTCCTGTCGTTTGTGCTGCCTTAACGCCGTATAGGCGGTTTAGAAAAGCAAATGACCGACACACCATGTAATACATATCCTTAACGCCGTATAGGCGGTAATTAAAAAAACAAATTAATCATATAATTATAAAAAACAATCGGCTATGCTATCTGCCTTATTCCGGCGTCAGAATGCGCCGACAACAGAGTGAGGTTAGCACGCCAAACAGGACGTTTGGCGAGTTTGTGGCGCGCTTGACAAATTTGTCTGGAACAAATTTGAACACCTGGGCACAGCGAAGGTGGCCTCGTAGAGGCGAGTATCAGGATGATACGAGTAATCGCACAAACGGTGCGTTAAGACTGAGCGACGTCGGACAAATTTGTCTGGAACAAATTTGAACATCTGAGCACAGCGAAGGTGGCCTCGTAGAGGCGAGTATCAGGATGATACGAGTAGTGCCGAAGGCCACATTCTGCAGCCAAAGCGTGGGATTGCTAAGGGAATTCGCTTTAAATTCCCTTGGCTCGGACGTGTTCACAACAGCTATTTTATTCACCCAAAGCTCAAACGTCCGAAACCACCGCACCTAACCCATTCTATGCACCAACAAAAAAGCATCATTTTGATAAAAAAAATCAGTCAGGAAAGGTGTTGATTTTATTGAAGTTTTTTTTCGCGGTTTTTTCCAAAAAAACAAACTACATTGACATCGATGTTAAAATAGCTGGTAGCATATTTATAATTATAAAAAGTCCAAAAGCCATTAAATTATAAAAACCATACCCCCTAACAAAATAAGCAACAGGCGGTGATAAAATTGCAATATAGGATGTTGCTACGGTGATCATTATTGATGAAGTAAGAAAATTACATACGTCTTCATGATATAGATTTAATGAGAAAAATATCATTAATACAGAAATAATTAACAAAAGAAAAATTAAAATAATATTTTCATGTATTAATTCAAAGCAACTGTTTGCTGAGTAATCGAACAAACTTGCTCCTAACAACCCCGGTAGTATAATTAAACTCCAATGCACTATTTTTAATACTGATGGTAGGGTTTTTTCCATTTTTTTATTTCCTTATTTTTAACTGTTATTATTTTAATTATTTTAATTATTTTTACTATAACTCAGATACTGAACTATTCTTTTAAAACTAAGCTAATAATCAATTGATTCTTGTTTATTAAATAGAATGTTGATGTTAACTTATACCACTCTATGTTATGCTAGCACTAATATTAGTCACAGGATATTCCTTTATGATAAAAGACCCATTTTTTGACCGCGAAGCCGAGAAGTATGATTCCCCAATTGCCAGTCGAGAGCTTATTTTAGATTACCTTAAACAAGAAGCAAAGCCTGCCAGTTTAGAAAAAATTGCTCAAGCTGTCGACATTAAAAATGATGAGCAAAAAGTGGCATTGCACCGTCGTTTGCGTGCGATGGAGCGTGACGGTCAAGTGGTGTTTACGCGTCGTAAGTGTTATGCCCTGCCAGAAAAGTTCGACATGGTTAAAGGTAAGGTTATTGCCCACCGTGATGGTTTTGGTTTTTTGCGGGTAGAGGGTAATCCTGAGGACTATTTTTTAGCACCAGAACAGATGAAGAAAGTCTTACAGGGCGATGTGATTTTAGCCCAGCCTATCGGCACGCAATACCGTGGTAAAACCGAAGCTAGGGTAGTGCGAATTTTAGAGCCTCGTAGTAATCAAATTGTTGGTCGTTATTTTATCGAGCAAGGCGTTGGTTTTGTGGTGCCTGATGATAGCCGTTTGAACTTTGATATTTTAATAACGGGTAAACCCGATCGCACCGTACGCATGGGAGCGGTTGTGGTGGTTGAGTTACAACAACGACCAGAGCGTCGCCAAAAAGCGGTGGGTGTGATTAAGGAAGTGCTTGGCGAAATGATGGGCACAAATTTAGCCATTGATATTGCTTTGCGTAATCACGAAATCCCTTATGAACTACCTAACGAGGTTGAAGCCGAGGCCAGCAAATTTACTGATCAAGTTCCCGAAAGCGCCAAAAAAGGTCGTAAAGATTTACGAAATTTGCCATTAGTGACTATTGATGGCGAAGATGCCCGTGATTTTGATGATGCGGTTTATTGTCAAAAAAACCGTGGCGGTGGCTATCGGTTGTGGGTGGCGATTGCGGATGTGAGTTATTATGTTAGGCCCGGCAAAGCGTTAGATAAAGAGGCTTGTTTGCGTGGTACGTCGGTTTACTTTCCATCGCGTGTGGTGCCTATGCTTCCTGAAGTTTTATCTAATGGACTGTGTTCGTTAAATCCGCAAGTGGATCGCTTGTGTTTGGTTTGTGAAATGACGGTGTCTAATCGTGGGCGGTTGACGGGGTATGAGTTTTACGAAGCGGTGATGAATTCGCATGCTCGGTTAACGTATACCAAAGTGGCGAAGATTTTGGAGGGAGATGAAGAACTTCGCGAACATTACCGTGACTTGGTTCCTCATCTTGAGAACCTTTACGGGCTTTATAATGTGCTTGATAAAGCACGGGTTGCTCGTGGGGCGATAGGGTTTGAGTCAGAAGAGCCTAAATTTATCTTTAATGCTGATAAGCGTATTGAAAGTGTCGAACTAGCACAACGTAATGTGGCGCATAAAATCATTGAGGAGTGCATGATTTTAGCCAATGTGGCTGCGGCAAAATTAGTGATTAAAGCGGATATTCCTTCATTATTCCGTGTGCATGACAGGCCTGATGAAGATCGCATTAATAATTTGCGTAGTATTTTAAGTGAACTTGGGTTGTCGCTTGGTGGAGGCGCTAATCCTAAACCTAAAGATATCGCCGAATTAATGACGGTGGTTGAAACACGTCCTGATCATGATATGCTGCAAACGGTTATTTTGCGTTCCATGAAGCAGGCTATTTATGATCCTGAAAACCGCGGACATTTTGGTTTAGCACTTGAGGAATATGGACATTTTACTTCGCCAATTCGTCGTTATCCTGATTTGCTTTTGCATCGTGCGATTAAATGGATTTTAGCGGATAAACAACAAAAGACCAGTAAAACAGGTGGCTACCGTTATACTACCAGCGAAATGCTCTATTTTGGTGAGCACTGTTCCATGACCGAACGACGTGCGGACGAAGCGGTGCGTGATGTAGTTGATTGGCTTAAATGTGATTATATGCAAGATCATGTCGGCGAGGTTTTTAACGGTACGATTTCGAGCGTGGTGAATTTTGGTTTCTTTGTGCGGTTAGATGATCTATTTATTGATGGCTTAGTGCATGTGTCATCGCTAGAAAATGATTATTATACGTTTGATGGTTCACGCAATCGTTTGATTGGTGAAAATACTCGCTTTACTTATCGTTTGGGCGATAAAGTGCAAGTGAAAGTCGATAACGTCAATCCAGAAGAGCGTAAAATTGATTTTTCGTTAGTGGGCAGTAATAATAAGCCAAAACGTCAAGGTAAAACGGCAAAGGATAAGTCTAAACAAGCCCAAAACGCTCAACAAGCTGACTTACCCGTTAAGCGAAAAGATAAAAAATCAACCAGTAAAAAAAGTAGTACGAAACCAAATACTAAGCCAAGTACTAAATCAAGTACCCCAAAAAAGGCAAAATCGAGCGCTAAATCAAGCATGAAATCAACGGCTAAAGTTGAAGTGAAAGCTAAAAGTAAAAAACGTAGTAAATCAACCAATAAAACCAAATAGTTAATAAGATAAAAGAGTAACAAATAAATGAGTGAAACAGTTTATGGCCTGCATGCCATTGAAGCATTATTAACACGTTCGCCAGAAAGAATCATTGAAGTATTTATTATTAAAGGGCGTGAAGATAAACGCCTTCTTGCTGTTGTGCGCCAATTAGAGCAGCTTGGCTTGCCTGTAAAAATAGCTAATCGTCAATGGTTAGATGAAAAGTCAAAAAACGGCGTACACCAAGGTATTTTAGCCATGGTAAAACCAAACCGAGGTTATCAAGAAAACGATATTCCGCTATTAATGGAACAGCAACCAAGCCCCGTTATTTTAATTTTAGATGGCGTGACCGATCCGCACAATTTAGGTGCTTGTATTCGTACTGCTGATGCCGCTGGGGTTGATTTTATTATTGTGCCAAAAGATCGCTCCGCACCGCTGAATTCGACCGCACAAAAAGTTGCCTGTGGTGCAGCTGAAAGCGTACCTGTAGTTAGAGTGACCAATTTGGCGCGTACTATGCGTATGTTGCAAGACGAGTATCAAGTTTGGATTGTGGGCACCGCTGGTGAAGCTGAGCGTACGCTTTATCAAACCGATTTTTATAAAACATCAACTGCAACGTCACTTGCTTTGGTAATGGGGTCTGAAGGTGAAGGTATGCGCCGTTTAACTAAAGAACACTGCGATGAGTTGGTTAGCATCCCAATGGCGGGCATTGTGTCATCGCTTAATGTGTCGGTGGCAACAGGTGTGTGTTTGTTTGAGATTGTTCGGCAAAAAGTAGCTATCAGGATGTAATTTCAATCATTCAGGGTATTCAAGTACGAAAATTTGATATTAACTGGTGACAAAATGAATTGTCACCAGAAGAATGGTTTTATTTAAATAGTGGTGAACTACTAATTTATTGCACCTATTTGTTTTAGTAATCCAAATATATCAGGTTGTCCATATTCTTTGATAATTTTGCCATGTGAAAAATAATAAAAATTCATGGCAGTTACTTCAATTTTCTTTCCTGATGGTTCAATTCCAAAAAAATGACCTTTATGCGTGCCGTTTAGTGTAAAGCGAGTTGCAACAATATTTTGTTCTGCAACAACTTCATCTAGTTTCCATTGAATATCAGGGAAAGCGCTTCGCATCATATTTAGTACACACATATAGCCTGAAGGTCCTTTCAATGGTTCTGGGCTTGTTGGTGCATAAAATATGGCATCTTCTGATATTATTTCTTTAGATAACTCAACATTCCCTGTATTAATAAATTCTAAAAATTTTTGTATAGCCATTTTATTTTCTTTGATTGACATAATTTCTTTTCCTTATGCTATAAATCTTATTAGGTCTGTTGATCACTTTTAGATGGGAAAGATACACAATAAAAAAGGGTTTGCAAAGTGGTTTTTATAGAGTTCGCTAATTTGTAAAGTAGGTAGGTTAAATTTAGTTGATTTTTTAAAATTAATTATAATCAATAGGTTATATTTTATTTTGGACGTAATGTTATCTACTTTCAATCTCCCTTTCCTTTTTTGTTAGTAATTTTTGCAAGTTTTATTGGCAAAAATACCAACTAGGTAAGCAAATTTATCTCACTTATACTTAATTTATGAAGTAAATAGGTGAATAAGTTTATGCGAACAAGAACCATTGAGTTATTTAAAAAATTTATTTCAATCGACTATCCAATCACCTCTGAAATGCTATCGGATGAATTTCAAATTAGTGTACGAACCATTCGCAATGAAATCCAAGAAATTAATGCGTTTTTAACGCAAAGACAGTTTCCTTTAATTTCAACAATACGTAGTAAAGGTTTTATAATAAATGCGTCACAAGATGAAAAACAGTTAATTTATAATGCATTATTGGGGATACCAATCTCATCGATTTTAAGTAAAGATGAACGCCAGTTTGATTTGTTATTGTCTATCGCTTTTTCTGCTTCTCCTACCATTTTAAGCCATAAAGAAGATGTATATTTTGTATCAAAAAGTGTTTTAGATGAAGATGTTAGAAAACTTAAAGCACGACTTAAAAAATATGATATTGAATTAATTAGCCAGCCAAAACAAGGTATGCAGTTCGTGGGGTTGGAGCGTTCTATTCGTTTAATGATGTATGAAGCCATTAATCAGTTTTTGGGAAATCTTGAATTAGATAAACCACTAAATGAGATGAGTTTGATACAGCAGTTACTGTTCAATTATATTCCTCAAGAATTAATAGATAGTCTATTACGACTTGCTCATCAAACACTTAGTCAGATTCATGATGAAATTTATGTTCAGCAATTGGTTGTTTTTACTGCTATTTGGGTAATTCGAAATCAACAGCAACATCACCTTACCATGATAAGAACTGATTTTAATAATAATGATTTGGGAGAAATAGCGAGGTTTATTCATTTAACTTGTCAACAGATTGCTTTGCAGGTCAGCAGGCAAGAGCAACAATACATTATTTATATGTTAGAAGCGTTTAATACCAAGGATATTAATAACTATGTAGAATGGGTAAATGCGCAGTTATTAGCCATTAAGCTAGTTAATTATGTAGAAGAAAAAACGCAAATTCCTTTTTCAACCAAACAAGAGCAATTGTACGAAAATTTATGTAAACATTTAGCAGGGCTTATTGCCCGAGTGAGTAATAATATTCATATTGTTAATCCTTTACTTGATAATATCAAACAAAACTATGGTGAAATTTATTCAGTTATTGCGATGTTTATGCAACAACTTGAAAATACCTTAAGTCATAAAGTATCTGATGATGAAATTGCTTTTTTAACTATTCATTTTTCTACCTTTGCGAGCGCAATTAATCAAGAGCGAAGTTACTATTTTAAAGCGGTGGTCTTTTGTGACCATGGTATAGCAACCTCTAACTTATTAGCAGAAACACTTAAAGAGTTTTTTAATATTGATGTGCTAGCCATTTTGGGACGTAATGATCAGAATTTATTAGCTCAACTCGATTTTGACTTAATTTTTTCCACCTTTCCATTGCAGCACTTAGCTCACCCTGTATTGGTGTTAGAACCCATTTTAAAAGAGAAAAATCATCCTATTATCACTGATTTTTTAGCTAAGCACAGTGCTAATCAACGCGTTGTAAATCATTTGGTTGATGCGACCGATCTTTTCTATTCACTGGTTGATTTGATTCAACAAAGTGGCGGTATTGTGTCTGCTCCTATCTATAACCAACTTGAAAAGTGTTTAGCAATCAATAATCTTAAAATTAATAAAAGGAAAATCCAGCCTATGTTGAAAGATATTCTTACCGATAATGACATTATCTTGCAGCAAGATTGTTCTGATTGGCAACAAGCGATCAAAATTGCCGCTGAACCATTATTAAAAAAACAATTTATTTTACCATCCTATATTGAAGCCATGATTACCTCGGTCGAACAATATGGCCCTTACATAGTCATAGGCAAATATTTAGCTTTGGCACACGCTCGCCCTGAAGATGGCGTAAATCAATTAGGAGTGAGTGTGCTCACCATGCGACACCCCGTTGATTTTGGTAATTATGAAATGGGACCTGTGAAAATCATATTTTGTTTAGCCGCTATCGATTCGTTTTCTCATCTCAATATTATGCGTAGTTTGATTGAATTAATTAATGATGAACAAAAACTTGAATGCTTAACGATGTGTGATTCTGTACAGCAATTTAAAACCATTTTATTTAATGAACCGAATTTAGATTAAACCATTAAATTGTAGGAGGATTGAAAATGAGTAATTTAAAAATTTTATTTGTTTGTGGTGCGGGGTTAGGCAGTAGTTTTGCTGCACAAATGGCAACCGAAGATGTACTAAAAACTAAAGGTATTGAGGCTAAATTAGATCATACTGATATTTCATCTGCCGCGGCAATGAACGCCGATATTATCATCACGGCTGAAAATTTTCGCCCTCAATTTGCTAAATTCAATATTAGTGAACAGACCTCAATTGTCTACCTTAAAAATATTGTTTCAAAAGCCGAAATTGATGAAAAGTTAACCCCAGTGTTGCAACAAAAGGGACTACTTTAAATTGCAAAATAGGAGAATATTATGAGCGTAATTAACTTTATTATTGATAATATTTTAACTCAAGCCTCAATAACCATTAGCTTAATTGCTATGTTTGGGTTGATTTTACAACGTAAATCAGTCGGACAAATTATTTCAGGATCGCTTAAAACATTATTGGGCTTTCAAGTGCTTAATGCAGGGTCAAGTATTATTGTGGGCAGTTTGACCTATTTTGGTCATATTTTTACTGCTGGTTTTAATATGCAAGGGATTATTCCTTCTATTGAAGCGATTAACGGGCAAGCAATGAATCAGTTAGGCTTAGGCCGTGATATTGCTCTTACTTTTTTGATGATCTTTATTTTTAATATTCTTATTGCTCGTTTTACACGCTGGAAATATATCTTTTTAACTGGTCAGGCAATTCTTTGGATGGCAACCATGACCACGGTATTTGGTAGTTTTGCTGGACTTTCTGGAGTCGTGTTAATTGTAGTCGGCGGTTTGGTTGGTGCACTTTTTGCGGTATTTATGCCCGCTATTGCACAGCCGATTATCCGTAGAGTGACGGGATCTAATGATATAGCTCTTGGCCATTTTTGTACAATCGGTTACTTATTTGAGGCAGGTGTTGCCTATGTGGTCGGCGAACGAGGTGAAAACAAACGTTCGATTGAAGAGATGAAATTACCTAAATCATTTGAATTTTTGCAAGATACTTATTTATCAGTCATGGTAGTTATGATACCGCTTTATATCATTACTGTTCTTTTTGCCGGCGAGGAGTATGCCTCGACATTGTCTGGTAGCCAAAATTATGTGATTTATGCCTTTACACAAGCGATTATTTTTGTTGTAGGGATCTATGTGTTATTAGCTGGTGTTAGGTTATTGCTCGGCGAAATTGTGCCTGCATTTAGAGGTATTGCAATGAAAGTTGTACCTAATGCCATACCAGCGCTTGATTGCCCTGTATTTTTCCCTTATAGCCCTAATGCGGTAATTTTAGGTTTTATTACCACGTCAATTGGTACGGTGATTGCGATGTTGACCTTGCCAGTTTTTGGATTAGCCATGATTTTACCAGGCATGTTAACTAATTTTTTTGCAGGCGGTACCGCTGGCATATTTGGTAATGCGGTAGGCGGGCGTCGTGGGGCTCTCATTGGTGGGATCGCACACGGATTCTTTATTACTTTGTTACCAGCATTACTCGTGACTATCTTTAATCAAATGGGCTTTATTAATGCAACAGCCACCGATGTTGATACGGTTACGGCGGCATTGCTCTATGCGTGGATTTTAAGTCCGTTATTAAAGAATTTTTAGTTTAGGAGATTGATATGTTTAGTTTTTTTAAAAAAATTCACCCTAAAATAGAATCAAAAAATAAACCAGAAATAAAAGTCAGTCTGACATCATCACAAATAGACCAAATTGAGCAATCAATTAGTCAATTGTTGCAACAGATTGATTATACAAAGGATGCGGTAACTTTAGCCACATTATATGAAAAAACAGGATTACTTTATTGCCAATTAGATCATGTTGACGTTGCGATTGAATATTTAGAAAAGAGTTTACAACATAAAAAATCAATTGGGGAGGGGTATAAAGCATTAATGAATTTGTACAACCATAAACGTGCCGATGCAGCACAACATGGTTCAATAGACGATATTGATTTTTGGATGAATAAGATGGATTCAATGCGCAACATTGCCAAACAAGTTACAGTTCAACGAGATTAAAGGAAATTATTATGTATACCACACTAAAAGATGTCACATTATTAGCTCAAAAACTCAATTTTACCGTGGGTGCGTTCAACACGCATAATTTAGAGATGTTGCCCGATATGCTACGTGCAGCGAAAGAAGTTGGTGCGCCAATTATTATACAAACTAGCGTTGATACTGCACGTTATATTGGTTTTAAAGTACTGGTTAATGCGGTAAAAGCTATTGCCGATGAAGAGATTGTTGATGCTGTATTGCACTTAGATCATGCAAAAAGTTTTGATGATATTAAAGAAGCGATCGATAATGGTTTTACCTCGGTGATGTTTGATGGTTCTTCTTTACCATTTAAAGAAAATATTTTAAAAACCCGTGCGGTAGTTGAGTATGCACATGCGCGTGGCGTATCGGTTGAAGGTGAGTTGGGTACAATTGGTGGAACTGAAGAGGGTATTCATGTTGATCCTAACGATCGAATCTATACCAAACCAAATGATGCTTTAGAGTTTGTTAAAGCAACGGGTATTGATGCATTAGCTGTTGCCATTGGTACTAATCATGGGCAGTTTAAATCAAAAACAGAGGTAAATATTCCTTTATTGAAAGAGATTCACGCTATGGTAGATATTCCACTGGTGATTCATGGCGGTACAGGCGTTAAAGAAGAAGATTATCCTGAGCTGATTAATAACGGTATTCGTAAATTTAATGTAGGTACTGAACTATTAGTCAATTGGACGAAAGTTGCTAAAGAAAGATTTGCTGATACCGAAGTGAATAAATCGTTAAGACATAATATTATTCCAGCCAATCAGGCTGTTAAAGAAATTGTCAAACATAAGATGAGTTTGTTTCTTAATGTTAGTAGCCGAATTAATTAAGGTACGTAAGTATGCGGAAATATTTAATTTTACTGGCAGGTTGTCCATGTACAGGAAAAACCTATTTAGTTAATCAATTGCAACAGCAATTTAAAGATAGCTTTGTTATAACCCCCGATGAAGCTAAAATTTTATATGCTGAGTCTATTGGCTTTAATTGTAAAACCGAAAAAGAAGCGTTAGAACACAAAGTTTGGCCGTTTTATTATGGTGTTTTACAACTGTATATGGATGCAGGTAAAAGAGTGATTATTTCTGAATACCCATTTAGTGATAAACAAAAAAAGCAACTGAGTGAATTTGCCGAACAATATCATTATCAAGTGATAACCATTCGCTTAGTTGCTGATTTTGATGTGATATGGCAACGTCGTTACCAGCGTGATCGTTCACCTGAGCGCCATTTATGCCATATTATGCAACATTATCATTATGGCGATACGTTAGAAAATCGAAATCTTGCTGATGATTTAATTACTAAGGAACAATTTTATCAAGTTTGCCAAACACGACAGTATGATCAATTTGTTTTAGGTAAATTGATCGAAGTTGATGTAACCGATTTTACTAAAGTTGATTATTCAGGATTACTGAATGAGTTGAAGCAAATAATTAAATTATAAATAGCACTATTATAAAAATGATAATGCTGGCTAAGTTTAGTCGGCATTATGCAGGTGGTTAATCGTTCGCTCACGCCACAATGTATTGGCTAAATAAGTAATTCATTTTCGTGAATACTGCCTAATATTTTATTTGCAGGAAACATTTATTATTGCTTGAAAACATATTTCTTATATATTTTTTCAATCCCAAAAATCGTGTAATGACAGCACAATAAAATAGCTGGGTATATGATAAAATTAAGCGTGATCCATGATGAGATCAGCAAATCAATACCAATCGAATTGATTAAATAACGATGATATAAATAAGGATATCGAATTAACTGAGGGATAATCATAAAAATAAGGCTAATTAAAATGCCAATAAGTAAACCGCAAATGACTAGTTTTGATGGTTTTTTTATTTTGTTTAAAATGAAGATTGAAATAAGAATAAAACAGAAATAACACAATCCGTAATATATTAAATAATAATATTCAGGTGTATGGTATTGTTTTTTGATAAAGCGATAACACCATTGATAACTTAGCAATCCTCCGGCACAATTAAACAATAATATAATAGCTAGTTTAATGGCTTTCATTGGTTAGTCCTTTTTATCTTCAATCTTTTTAACTGACTTATCTAAAACTGTATATGTACAATATAAACGATCAAAAGGAATTGTTCATTATTATTTTTAGTTTTAATAGATTATTTAATAAGAATAAATTTAATATTTTTGTTTATTGTATGCAGTTATATTGCTTAATATAACCACCGTTGATAACGGTTGACTAATTTAATGATAAGCTATGGCAATACTGTGTAGCCTAGTGAATGAAAGCTTTTGTGTAAATGTTGTGCCATTATCGATATGTATTTTCAGTAGGTAATGAAATGCCGGCTAAGTTTAGTCGGCATTGTTATTTTTAGTGCTAATTTTTTATTAGGTCTATATTAATGCCTAATCCTTTGGCAATTCCTGAACCATAATCAGGATGCACTTTGTAGAAGTGTTTGAGCTGCCTGATTTGAATGTCTCGATTGACGTTTTTCATCGAGCCAACGATATTATCAATAAGCAGTTGTTTTTGATCAGGCTGCATTAAATTAAATAATGCGCGTGGTTGTGAGTAATAATCGTCATCAACACGATGATCGTGCTTGTCCATTGTGCCTGCAGGTACATGCATTGGTGGTTCGGCATATTGTGGTTGTTGTTTTGGTGCGCTGTCGATGCTATTAGGCTCATAGTTAGGTGCATTATCAGGAGTATAAAAACGCATTGCGCCATCACGTTGATAATTATGCACAGGGCATTTTGGCGCATTGATTGGTAGTTGTTGATAATTAGTTCCAATACGATAGCGGTGCGCATCAGCATAAGCAAAAACACGTCCTTGAAGCATTTTATCTGGTGATAAGCCCGTACCTGGAACCACATTACTTGGTTCAAAAGCTGCTTGTTCAACTTCGGCAAAATAGTTTTCAGGGTTTCGGTTTAGTTCCATTACGCCCACTTCAATTAATGGATATTGTTTTTGTGACCAAACTTTAGTGACATCAAACGGGTTTTCAGGGTGGTTATTGGCTTGTTCTTCGGTCATGACTTGCATATAAAGTCGCCATTTTGGATAGTCACCACGTTCAATGGCTTTAAATAGATCTTCTTGTGCTGAATCTGGATTAGTGCCATCCATTTCTGCGGCTTTTTTAGGATGAATATTTTTGATACCTTGTTCGGTTCTAAAATGCCATTTTACCCAAGTACGAATGCCATCTTTATTGATTAAGCTATAAGTATGGCTACCATAACCATGCATATGCCGGTAACCATCAGGAATACCACGGTCAGAAAATAGAATAGTGACTTGGTGAAGCGATTCTGGCGATAAAGACCAAAAATCCCACATCATTTGTGGATCTTTTAAATTAGTTTTAGGATCACGCTTTTGAGTGTGAATAAAATCAGGAAATTTGATTGCATCACGAATAAAAAAAACAGGGGTATTATTGCCGACGATATCCAAGTTGCCTTGATCTGTGTAAAATTTTACTGAAAATCCACGGGGATCTCGCGCTGTGTCAGATGAACCACGCTCTCCGCCAACAGTTGAAAATCTTGCAAAAACAGGTGTTTTTTTGCCAACATTAGCAAATAAGCTGGCATAAGAATAGTTGGTGATATCATTGGTGACTGTAAAGGTGCCATGAGCACCAGATCCTTTGGCGTGAACTCGTCTTTCTGGGATATTTTCACGGTTAAAATGGGCGAGTTTTTCGATAAGTTGAAAATCATCTAACAACACTGGACCACGAGGCCCCGCAGTTCGGGTGTTTTGGTTATCGGCTATTGGTGCACCGTTATTAGTGGTTAGTACTTTTTTGTCTGACATTGCAACACTCCTTTATTTTATATTAAAAAAGCTTTTAAATATGAAAGACTCAATTACTTTTGAATATTATGTATTAGAATTAGAACGGTAGTACGTCGTAACAGTAGTACATGGTAACAGTAGTGCATAGTAATAAAGTTATATTCGATTATTTCTATATTCGAAAAATGCATTTAGCCTTAAGAATAAAATCAGTTTTATTACTAAAATATTAATCTAGATTATTTGCACATTGCTACTTGTTATAAATTTTAGCTATTTTAATTTGTTATTATTAAACTTAAGCGTAAATAATTTCGGATAGTTTGATATCCCAAGGTTTGTTGTCAATATGTTGTACCTTTTGACAAGCAAAAGCAAGCCCAATAGGTAAGATTTTTTTTGTTTGGTAATTTGCTAGTAATCGGTCATAAAATCCACCCCCCATCCCCATTCGATAGCCACGTTGATCAAAAGCAACTAGTGGCGTAAAAACGATATCAAGTTGGTTGTTAGGTAATACGTCTAATACGTTTAACTTTGGTTCAAATATGCCAAATTTATTTTTAATCAGTTGGGTTTGACTAGTGTATTTTAAAAAGAGTAAATGTGTAGAGACAAAAGGGTGAATAATGGGTAAATAGACTGATTTATTTTGTTGCCATAAATATTCAATGATGGGGGTTGTTTCGACTTCACCATCAAATGATAAAAATATGGCAATATTTTTTGCGGTATTAATGGCTTGATGGTGAAAAATTTGTTGATATATCGTTTGCTGAGCAATATTGCGTTCAGTGGAGGATAATTGCCGTCTTTTTTGACGAATTATTTGCCTGATGTTCATGCCATTTTTACCTTTTAGAAAAAGGTTGAAAGGAAACTCCAAGATGTCGTTAGGGTCGTAACCCTTGAACCCGAGGTTCAAGGTGAACATTGTGTTTTAATTTTTAGGTTTCCTTACAAGTAAGGCATACTCACCAATTAAAAATCACTCCGTTCTTAAGATAAGATTATCGGCTCAGGGGACTAACCCATATCGCGATCATCTCAGAGATGTTTATCATGATACAAAATTTATCAGATCATACAATACTATTTGTATTAAATTTACAATTTAAATGGTTAATTGTTGGTATTTAGTGCAGAATCAAGTAACTGTTGTAACATTTTTAGTCGATCGCCAAATTCGTTGCTTTTTTGTTTTTCTTTTGTCAGTTCGTAAGAAATATTCAGTGCTGCAGTAATAATAAGTTGATCACTGCTAATCTGAGGCGATTTTTCTCGTAAATTTGTTAAGCGCGCATCTAAATCTTTTGCGGCACTATTAAGTGCGTCGACTTCATCAACAGGACAATTGAACTTTAATGTTCGTCCAAAAATTTGAATAGTGACAGCTTGAGTTTCCATATTTAACCTATTGATTCATAAAATTATTAATTTTATCGATAATGTGTTTTTGATCTAACCCTATTTCTTGTCTTATCTCACTTTGAGATCCTTGAGGAATAAACCTATCAGGGAGTCCAATATTTAAAATATCACATTTTATTTTTTTCGATAATAGATATTCATTGACGCCGCTACCGGCACCACCTTTAATACTGTTTTCTTCAATGGTGACAAGTATATTATGAGTTTGGCTTATGTGCAAAAGGACTTTTTCATCCAGTGGCTTAACAAAGCGCATATCGATGACTGTAGCATTAATTTGCTCAGCAGCTTGTAAAGCTTCTGAAAGTAAAGTGCCAAAATTTAGTAAAGCAATGTTTTTCCCTTGTCGACATAATCTAGATTGTCCTAATGGAATGGCTGTTAATGGCATAAGTTGTGCACCAGTGCCTTCACCACGAGGATAACGCACTGCAGCAGGCCCATTATGTAAATAGCCTGTGTAGAGCATTTGTCGGCATTCGTTTTCATCGCTTGGGGTCATGATAACCATATTGGGTACACAGCGTAAATAACTTAAGTCAAATGCACCTTGGTGTGTTTCGCCGTCGGCACCTACAATACCAGCGCGATCGATGGCAAATAATACAGGTAGGTTTTGAATAGCAATATCATGTATTACTTGGTCGTAAGCACGTTGTAAAAAAGTTGAATAGATGGCAACAACCGGTTTTAGATCACTAATAGCAAATCCTGTGGCAAGTGTTACTGCATGTTGTTCAGCTATCGCAACATCAAAAAACTGGTCAGGATAACGATTGGCAAACTCTACCATGCCTGAACCTTCACTCATTGCTGGCGTTATTGCCATTAGACGTTTGTCATTTTGCGCTATTTCGCATAGCCAATCGCCAAAAATCTGTGAATAAGTTGGCGCTACTTTTTGGGTAGTAGGTAATATTCCATCGTTAGGATTGAATTTGGGGACGCCATGCCATAATGTTGGGTCTTTTTCAGCAGGCGCATAGCCTTTACCTTTTTGGGTAATAACATGAAGTAGTTGTGGACCTTTTAATTGTCGAACCCTTTGTAGGGTTGCAACTAAAGCGTCAATATCGTGCCCATCAACAGGGCCAATATAATTAAAACCAAGTTCTTCAAATAATATTGCGGGGGTGACTAAACCTTTTAAGTGTTCTTCTGTTTTTTTTATGAGCTCTTTTAATGGTGGAATATTTGCTAGCATACGTTTGCTACTTTCACGAAAAGAGGTATAAGCTTTACTTGCTAATATTTGAGCTAGATGTTGTTTAAGCGCACCAGTATTTGCTGAAATTGACATATCATTGTCATTTACAATCACTAACATGTCGGATTTGATATGTCCAGCATGATTCATTGCTTCAAATGCCATTCCTGCTGTTAATGCGCCGTCACCAATAATGGCTACTACTTTTTGCCCTGATTGTTTTTTTTGCTCACTAATTGCAATCCCTAATGCAGCACTGATCGAAGTTGAAGAATGACCCGTGGTAAGCACGTCATATTCGCTCTCACTACGGTGAGGAAACGGGTGTAAACCACCTTTTTGGCGGATAGTGAGCATTTGATCTCGGCGACCCGTTAAGATTTTGTGTGGATAAGCTTGGTGACCTACATCCCAGATGATTTTATCAAACGGCGTGTGATAAACATAATGCAATGCAGTGGTTAATTCAACCACACCTAATCCCGATGCTAAATGCCCACTTGATTGACTAACGCACGTTAGTAAATATTGTCTAAGCTCTCGACAAATAGCCGATAACTGTGACTGAGGAAACTGCCTTAAATCCTTGGGCGAGTTTATTTGTTTTAACAAAGGATAATTATCTAAATTCATTATGTAATGTTATTTTTTAATTAGCTGTTAGCTATTTCGATTAATAATAAAACCAGCCAGTTCTTGTAGTGGCTGACTATTATAAGGTATTTGTTTTAGACTATCGATAGCTTGCCGATAAAGTTGTTCGGTGAGTTTTATTGCGTTATCAAGTCCAACTAATGCAGGATATGTGCTCTTTTCATGAGCAAGGTCTGATCCTTTCGGTTTGCCCATAATTGATTGTTCACCAATGATATCTAAAATATCATCTTGAATTTGAAATGCCAGTCCAATTGCTTCGGCGTACTGATCAAGCATTAGGTAATAAGGTTTTGCAATTTCACCGCATGCGAAAGCGCCTAGACGGATGGATGCTTTGATTAATGCTCCGGTTTTATAACAATGTATTTTTTGCAAATGTTCAATATCGATTTGTTGATGTGTCGCTTGTAAATCTAGTGATTGTCCAAGGCACATCCCAGCAACACCGCTAGCATGAGCAAGCTCGGTTATCATATTAATTTTAGCTTCTGCATCAATGAGCTTACTTTTTGCCAACAACGAAAAGGCTAAACTTTGCAAAGCATCGCCAGCAAGGATTGCTTCAGCTTCACCAAATTGGATGTGGCAAGTTGGTTTTCCACGGCGTAAATCGTCATTATCCATGGCAGGTAAGTCATCATGAATCAATGAGTAAGTATGAATAGATTCGATAGCTGCTGCGGCTTCGTCTAATTTAGAAAGTGAGCAATTAAACATTTGACCTGTCAAATAGACCAAAATAGGTCGTATTCGTTTTCCTCCTGCTAGCAAGCTGTACTCCATTGCTTGTTGAAGTGTGGATGGTTCGATTTGCGACATGCAAGCAGTTAAAAACGAATCAATTCGTTGTTGTAATGGTTTTAAACTATTCATTATCATCAATTAAGAATTCTGACAGTTCGGCGTCACTATTTTCAGATAATAAAATCTGAATGCGTTGCTCGGCTTGTTGTAACTGTTTTTGTCCTGTTTTTGCTAATTTAATTCCTTTTTCAAACTCACTTAGTGCTTCATCTAATGGAAGATCACCATTTTCTAGTTGAGTTACGATAGTTTCAAGTTGCTTAAGTGTCTCTTCGAAACTTGGTTCTTTGTCTTGTTTTTTGGTCATATTCAATTCCTCTTTACATTCGATGAGTATACACTTATTTCAAATAATCGTGAATCAAGGCTTTTACTTATTTATCATAATGTAATGTTTATCATAATGTAATGCTAAAATATAATTTACAACTAGTTAAATGGTACAATGCGTGTTAACTCATTAGCAATGTACTAATTGATTTATTCACTCTCATCATTTTTATTATTTGACTCTTCCATTGAAAGTGAGGCGATGTCCGGATTAATCGGTTTTTTAACTTCAATACCCATTTCACGGAATCGTTCAATTTGTCCTATAACGTTGCCACGACCTTTTGATAATTTATTCATGGAGTTTTGATAAGTTTGTTGTGCTTTGTCTAAACAACTGCCTAAGTTTTCCATATCTTCAACAAAGCCCCGCATTTTGTCGTAGAGTTTGCTTGCTCTATCAGCAATCAGTTCGGCGTTACGGTTTTGATACTCAAAGCGCCATAAATTGTGGATAGTTCGTAATGCAACTAATAAGGTGGTTGGGCTGACTATCATAATGTTACTTTTTAAGGCATCATTGATTAATGCGGGATCATTATCGATTGCACTTAAAAATGCAGGTTCGACAGGAATAAACATCAAAATATAGTCTAATGAATTAATACCAATAAGTTTATGGTAGTCTTTTTGACTAAGCTGTTTTAAATGATTACGGACCGCAGCTAAATGTTCAGTCATCGCTTTTGCTTTGACGGTTTCGTCATCACTATTAAAATGTCGTTCATAGGCGACTAAGGTGACTTTGGAGTCAATAACCACGTCACCGCCTTGCGGTAAATGAACAATGACATCAGGCTGTAATCGTTGGTTGCTTTCGTTGGTTAAGTTGACTTGAGTTTCATATTCATAACCTGAGCGCAATCCTGAATTATCTAAAATCTGGCTTAAGATGAATTCTCCCCAGTTTCCTTGGGTTTTGTTATTGCCTTTTAATGCATTGGTTAGGTTGGTTGCTTCTTTGCTCATTTGTTCATTAAGCTGTTGCAAGTTACGAATTTCATGGGTTAATGTGTGGCGTTCTTTAGCTTCTTGCCCAAAACTATCTTGAACTTGTTTTTTGAAACCTTCTAACTGCTCTTTAAGTGGTGAAAGTAAAAAATCAAGGCTCTGTTTATTTTGTTGTTCAATCTTTTTACCACTGTGTTCAAAAATACGATTGGCCAGGTTTTCAAATTGAGTCGTAAGCCGTTGTTCGCTTTGTTCTAGTATAGTTTGACGTTCTTGTGTTGCACTTAATGTTTCTTCTAAACGAGTTTTGAGTTCGCTAATTTTGACGTTTTGTGCCAAATTCTGTTGTCGATACAGTTCTAACTCATGCTCTAATTGTTTTACTTGAGTTGTTAAAGTTTGGTTTTCTTCCTTTTTTTGTAACAATTGCAGATCAAACAGTTGATGTAAATTATTAATCGTTAGTTGAGACTTTATAATTAACACCAATAAAATTAAGGCGAAAATGCCAATAATAATGGTAAACCATCCACTTAGTCCTAAAGTGCTGAACATGATTAAGCCCTTTCAAAAGTAAATGAAATGACGTCATCTAAGTTGTTGCTTTCTAAGGCGAGCATAATTAAACGATCTAACCCTACGGCAACGCCTGCACAGTCTGGTAGTCCTGCTTCCATTGCGGCTAGTAGCTCAATATCAATATTTTGTGGCGGTAGATTTTGGTTAGCGCGATCTAAATTATTTTGTTCAAAACGCATGCGTTGTTCTTGTGGGTTAGTGAGTTCTTTAAAACCATTGGCAAGTTCAACACCTTTATAATAAAACTCAAAACGGCTAGCAACACGATGATCTTCTGTGCTGATAGCGGCTAATGCGGCTTGTGATGCCGGAAAGTTAAATACTGCAACAGGTTTATCTTTACCTATATGGGGTTCAACGCCAAAAGTAAATAAGCATTGGAGTAATCCATCTTTATCATAACTATCTGTATTAATCCCAATATCAAGTTGTTTGGCAGCATTGATTAACGTTGTATGATCCGCTTCTAAAGGGTCGATATTAAGATGACGCTGAAATGCCTTTTGATAAGAAATTCGTTCAGCAGGTTCACAATCTAGAATGGTTTGTAGTAAGTCATCGACTTCATTGATCATTTGCATCATATCAAATTGGATACGATACCATTCAAGCATGGTAAATTCAGGATTATGATAACGACTGGTTTCTTCATGATTGCGGAAACATTTGCATATTTGATAAATAGGACCACTACCAGCGGCAAGTAAACGTTTCATATGGTATTCAGGGCTAGTAATTAATGACATTTTTTGCCCTTGTTGTTCGTCGAGTTCCCCTGGTTTTAAATATGTAGTGTGGAAAGAACTTAAATATACGTCTGTTACAGCATATTGGCTTAAGGTCGGCGTTTCGACTTCTAATATACAGCGATCAGCAAAAAATTGCCGTACTTGAGAAGTAATTTTTGCGCGCTTAAGTAAATTGTTAATAGATGCAGAAGGTTGCCAAGTCATAAAAAATATCCATGGAATTTGATTATTACTAAAAAAGAAAATAGGGCAATAGCCCTATTTTTTATTGTTGGCGTTCATTTTGCCATAAAGTGAATAGATTGTCGTATTTTTCTTGCTGTTGCCAAATATGACGATGTAAAGTTGAAAGAATAATAGGATCTTCTAAAATCGCTAATTGTTGTTCTTTACTTATTTTTTCTAAATCTATTTGTTGATACTGAGCAATAAGCTCATTGCGTTTTTGTTGGTTTTTATTATTAACTCGATGCCGTGATGTTGATAATGCACAAGCAAGCGCATTATAGATAGGATCGACTAACGCCATCACAAAACCGTGTTGCATAAAAGCCGCTTCGGTTTTAACTAGATATTCACCCGTCAGTGTGACTGCTTTTGCAGGGTGGGTTTCTTCCGGTGTTAAAAATAATCCTAATTTTTGGGCTTTCATACCAATACTTGAAAGTCCTGATACTCTAATCACTAAAGGGGAAATAGTTAAAGGTATTAATATGGCAATATACCAATAAGTAAATTGTGGATTTAACCAGATAATCACCCATAACCACACAATACCTAATAATGATAGTGGCCAACAAAAATAAAATGACTCGCCCCATGTTAATGCATCGTCACTTCGAGATGGTGATTTCCATTGAATTTTACTTCCCATCCATGCTTTAAGTACAAATTTACTATGAAAGATCATACGTATTGGTGCTAAGATCATTGACCAAATCATTTCAATAAATATTGATAAAGTTAATTTAAATATGCCACCAACATCTTTTGCCCCAGTTCGGGCTATAATAATGCCATAGCTAAAGAATTTTGGTGCAAATAGCAAAACCATGGTGGTGGACAGTAGCTGAATCGCCAATTGTTCATCCCATCTAGGCCAAGTTGGATAAAATTGGTTTGGTTGGAAAAAATATTGAGGCTCAGAAATATTAAATACCAATAACAATAGTGTTGAAAATATTAAAAACACTAACCACAATAATGATGAAATATACGCCATACCACTGGTTGCAAACATGACTCGGTGTGTTAATTTTATGCCACTTTTAAAGATTAGTCTTAGATTGATTAAGTTACCCATACACCAGCGGTTATCACGTTTAAGATCTTCAATCATATTACCAGGTAGTTCTTCGTAACTACCATTCATATTATAAGCAATCCAAACGCCATAACCAGCACGGCGCATTAGTGTTGCTTCAACCAGATCGTGCGATAAGATGTGTATTGGACCTTTTCGTTTTTGCAGTGGCGATAGTATGCAATGCTCAATAAAAGGTTTTAAGCGAATCATTGCATTGTGTCCCCAATATTGTGCTTCGCTTAGCTGCCAAAAGTGTGTGCCAGAGCAAAATATATCACTATAAATCTGGTTGGCAAATTGCTGAATCCTTCCGTAAAGTGTCGTCATTCTGACCGATTTTGGCGGTGATTGCAAAATGCCGGCTTTAGGGTTCATTTCCATCATGGCGATCATTTTTAATATACAATCACCTGTCATAATGCTGTCGGCATCAAGGATCATCATGTATTCGTATTGATGCCCCCAACGACGGCAAAAATCATCAATATTACCACTTTTACGTTTAACTCGGCGTTTGCGATGACGATAAAAAATATTGCAGCCATTTTGTTGTTTTGTCGCATTAAATTCAGCCCATGCTTTAAGTTCGTTTACATAAAGATCGGGATCATTTGTATCACTTAAAATATAAAAATCACAACAAGCCGCATGACCTGTTTCAACCAAGGATTGATAAGTGGCTTGCAATCCCGCAAATACTCGAGCGACATCTTCATTGCAAATTGGCATAACAAGTGCGGTTCGATGTTTAGTATCAATATGTGATGCCGGATCATTAGGAATAGCAATAGTATAACGGTCTTTACCCATTACCGCTAATATTAGCCCCATAATGCTGGTCCAAAAACCAATCGAAATCCAGAAAAATAAGATTGCAAATAGGACTATAATTGCACCTTGTATAATATAAGGTATTATGCTGTAAATAGCTAATTCAGGATTGATATCCCAATTGGCCATAAAATTGATTTTTTGCCAACTTTGATAAGGTAGTAAAGAAGCAAGGTAAGTGGTTCCGTAATATGTTTGTACGGCAATAAGTGCAAACATAATAAGACGACGAATGATGGCAAGAATATTGATGCCATGTTTTGACTTGGCGGTATAGCGTTGGTTCCAGATTTGAGGTTGAATTGAAACACGGTCAACTTCAGGGTAACTTGGCTGTTGCCTTCGCTCATCAATAAAAGAAGTAGTGTCACCGACTTGATTTAAACGATATTTTAAAAAATTGACATCGTCAGGCGATATTGCATTGTTTTCTGATTTCTGACGCCAAAGCTCAGCGTCAGAAAGATTGGCAAAGTAATCTTTTTTCATATTTTTATCATATTATAATAATTATTGTGCGGGATATTGCCCACTCCACGTTTCAGAAATCACTTTATTGGTTTCTTGCGAAGCGAGTTGCACGCGAATATCAGTTGCTTTTTTACTGTCTTCAACATTGAAGCGAACAATGACCCGCCAGCCTTTAATTTCCGGATTATATTGTGCCTCAGAACTGACTATAGAACCATTGTTCATACTTGAAATTACTTTAACTGGCAATTTTTCTGATAACTCAGGGCCTGCAAAGTCGATTACATAAGCATTAGAACCGTCAAGTTTACGAATCAGATTGGCTTGTTTTATATCACCAAGCGATAAACGTGTGCTAACCGCTCTTGCAACATCGTTAGGATAACGCTTATTTTCATTTAATGAATAATGTAAGCGATATTTTATGTCAAGCATATCGCCCTCTTTGTATTGCTTTTCAGGCACCCAAAATGCAACGATATTATCGTTAGTTTCGTCAGCGGTTGGAATTTCAACTAATTCAACTCGACCTTTTCCCCAATTTCCCAAAATTTCAGTCCAGACACTTGGTCGTTTTTCATAGTGATCATCAAGATCTTGATAATCATCAAAGCCTTTATCTCGCTGAATTAAACCGAACGCTTTGGGGTTCTCTAAGCTATAGGATGAAAACGATAAACGCTTAGGATTATTTAATGGACGCCAGATCCACTCGTTATTATTAGCTAAAATTGACAGACCATTAGAATCATGCATAGCTGGACGATAGTTTAGTAATGGAGAGGGTTGATTAGGTCCAAATAAAAACATACTAGTTAATGGAGCAATACCCAATTTTTTTACCGAATTACGGAAAAAGATTTTTGCTTGCATTGTGATAGTCGTATCCACACTTGGAATTAGTGTAATTTTATAAGCACCGGTGACACTTGGTGAGTCGAGCAAAGCATAAATAACTAAGTGTTTTTGATTGGCTTGCGGTCTTTCAATCCAATACTCTTTAAAACGAGGGAACTCTTCACCCGACATTTCCCCCGTATCAATGGCAAGCCCTCTAGCTGAAAGACCATAGTGTTGATCTTTACCTACGGCACGAAAATAACTACCTCCGAGAGCTGAAAATATTTCATCGTCAGTTTTTGTTGGGTTATTGATTGGATAATGAATTTTAAAGCCTGCAAAGCCAAGGTTTTTAGTTTCAAGTTTATCAAGATTGATTTGGCTTAGATCAAAATAGCTAGGGTCATATTGGATTGGATTAACTTGATTATCAACAATTTCATTAATTTTTATTGGAACATCAAAGTACATTCCTTCGTGATAAAATTCAAGTTTAAAACGGCTCTTTCGATCTCCCCAGTAAGCCTTTTGATGATTAAATAAAATTTTTTGATAATCCACAAATTGCAAAGATGCCAATTCATTGGGAATATTTTTAGACGGTTGAACGTAATTTTTTTTTGATAATTTTTCAGCTTTTGCAATCACATCATCAAACGAAAAAGCCCACGAAGAAAAGCTAATGCAAGAAACGCAAGCCACACAAAGCGCCTTGTAAATTAGTTTTTTATTAAACGAATTATTGGGTAATAAATTGTACATAAAGACTCGCATTATTATCTAAAAATATTAAAGTAGTTGATAATATTATCTTTTGGGTTATTCAAGCATTCTTCAACATAATCAGCTTTCATTTCTTGAAGGATGCTAGGGTTTTCTTCGATCAGAAATAGAGAATAGTTATCCTTGGCTATCTTTGTTTGTAAAGATAATATGTCTTGAGCAGACATTTTAAATTTCGGTTGAAAATACTGGGTTATTTTATTTGTATCTTTCGTATAAATTGCAGTAACAAAATCAGCGGAGTATTGACAATAGTTTTTAATATTGTTTTCAGTTACTCTTATCTTTTTTAGTTCAATATTATGTTCAGCTTGATTTTCCTCAACTACTTTTTTGAGTTGCATATCGTACTTTAACTTATAATATTCATTCAGGTAAAAGTTCAAGACACAAGATGACTGATTGTTATTACTTTGACAATTTAAAATGCCATGTTTGATAATATAGTTATCAAAGTTTTTGCTGCCAACAAATTGAATCAATTGATTTCTAGCATCAATAACGTAAGGGTTGTTAATTTCAGTTTTTTGTTTCAATAAAGATATTTGATCCGCTTGCGAAATCGCTTCCTTAGTTTTTGTTGGCAAACTTTTTTTTGCACAACTTACGACAAGAATAGAAACAATGGTGCATATAAAGATATTACTTATTTTCATTTATCAAATTCCATGAATATATTCTTGAATATAATTTTAAAGTAAATAACTCTACTTTTAATATCATCGCATTATTAGCCATAATAATACGACTAACGGTTATTATTGCGAAAAATTATATACTCTTATTTTTTCAAAAACACTAGTAGATTAAACTAAATTTATAAAAAGCGTATTATATATTAGGTACAGTTGTTTTTTTAATGTTTACATATTTTTTTATTATCTACTGTAAATTCAGATTCATGAGCAACAGAAGGTTTAAATTTACCTTTTGCTTTTAAAAAGGTGATAAGTTGCTCTGCATTCATGTCAGATTGAGAACAAGTATGAAACCTTGCATCTGCTCCAAACTTGTCGTTGATAGCATTAAGTAAGGAAGCTTCCGTGTAACTATTTCCGTCCATCATACGCAATACTTCATGTCCATGAATTGACATTATCGCCCCCCAAGTTGTTGTTGATTCAGATTTTAAAATTTATCATTTTGAGCCGTGAAAGATAGCAGATATTTTTAATAAAAAAAAGGGGGGGAAAGATTAAAAAATATTGTTAATTTTGGTTTGACTTGCCCTGATTTATATCGGGGCAAGCAGTGGTGGTAAAGTCTGTAAGTTCAGATAAAAATAAACTTATTTTTTACCTTCATCAGCAAACTTGGCGATGATTGATTGATTTTGGTTTTTAACTTGGCGAATAATAACAGTAACGATATCAGCAAGTTTATAACACAACTCATCTTTTATTTTGATAGTGCCTTCATCTGGATATGGTGTAATCTCTTCCTTGATTGGGTGAATCATTGAAATTGGCACAAAAGCAAAGGCACCGATATCGCATAAACGTACACGTGCCCCGCCACGATTGATATCGACAATTTCAGCCGAGTAACTTTGATCGATTTTATTTGCTAAATATTGAGCATAAAGGTTTTCGGTCATATCACGTTCAGCAAGCCGTAACATTTTACGCCTTTCATTCATACTTTTTAGGTGCTCTTTATCTGGCGTAGTTAATTCTTGTGAGCGGATATATGCTTTTATTAATCGATGGTTAACCATATCGCCATATTTACGTATTGGTGATGTCCATGTTGCATAGGCATCAAAGCCCAAGCCAAAATGGGGGTGTGGTTCAATTGAAAAATCAGCAGGACTTTGGAACTTACGAAGCTTGGTTGCTAAAAATGGTTCATTATCTATAATACGTCGTAATTTAATATAACCGTCAAAGGATAATAGCGATTCTTTATCAAATTCAGAAATTCCGTTGTCGTTTAAAAATTTTACGACTTGCTCGATATATTTATTATCAAAACCAGAATGAATATTAAAAATCCCAAAACCAATGTTAGTTTGTAATTGTAACGTTAAAGCCTGATTGGCAAGAACCATGGCCTCTTCAACGATATGATTAGCAATTCGACGAGTTTCTTTAATTATTGATTTTACTCGGCGGTTTTCATCTAGTTCAAAACAATAATCACCGTTATCTTTAAAAACCAATGCATGGTTTTGTCGCCATGTGATACGAATTTTAGCTAAGTCAGCTAACCAATGAAGTTGCTGTTTAATAGTAGGGTCACTGGTTGCCAATTCGCCATTATTTTCTAAAAAATCAGAAACATTATTATAAACTAGCTTAGCCTTTGATTCGATCCAAGCCGGCATAAAGGTTGTATCATCGTTAATAATATTGCCAATATTGTCAATGCGCATTTTACAGATCATTGCAGGGCGTTTTTGATTGGCCTTTAATGAACAGAGTTCATTGGCGAGCTCTTTGGGAAGCATAGGGATATTAAAATCAGGTAAATAAGTGGTAAAATTCCTAGTTTTGGCCACGTTATCAAGTTTGCTATCTTGTAAGATATAAGCTGTAGGATCAGCGATAGCAACCATTAGTTGATAAAAACCCTGTTCATCTTTAGACACCGCAATAGCATCATCCATATCTTCGGTGTTTTCACTATCGATGGTAAAAAAGTGAATATCGGTTAAATCTTGACGGTTATCAAGTTCTGTATCACTAATAGTTAATTCATTGGCTTGAGGGGAATGTGTTTCTAAATCATAGCGTGCTAGAGTTTTTAACCAAAGTTGATAAGGTGAATTGCCGTCGGCAACAAAACGAGTAACCTCGGCAAAAAAATGCTTAGTTTCTTTTTGTAAAGGATGAGAAAGTAACGTTGCAACAACCCAATCGCCTTCTTTTAGTTTTTCACTAACCTGCTCGTTTATTTTGCAACGAATAGCAAAATGAGTAGGCATGTTTTCAGGGTAAACAACCATTGCACGATCTTGAAAGCCTATTTTGCCAATAAATTTTTGTAAGCTACTTTCGATCAATAATTCGGGTTCAAAAAATTCTTTATCGTTATTACTGATAATTGATCCTGAAACTTTATCGCCATTACAAACCGTTTTCATTTTAGCAACTGGGATAAAATAACTTTTTTTACTATCGGTATCTAAAAAACCAAATCCTTTTTCATGAGCTCGAACAATACCTTCAATGCGAGGGGTCTGTTCGTGGAGTTCTTGTTTTAATTGTGCAAGTAGAGGGTTATTTTGAAACATATGGCTTAACACTAGTTAAAAAGTTGGTGTTAAATTCTATCATATTTATACAAATTATGGTTATTGAATTAATCGGTGATGGTATTGAAAATAGACGTATAATAATGCCACTTAAATAATGAGTTGAATTAAAATATGAAATTAAACTATAGATTACAGGGTAATGGACAACCGATTGTATTTTTGCATGGGGTTTTTGGTAGTTTAGATAATTTAAATATGCTAGCAAAAGAGTTTGCAAAGCATTATCAAACCGTGCAAGTTGATTTGCGTAATCATGGGTATTCGCCTTGGTCTGATAAAATGGACTATCAAGTGATGGCCGAAGATGTGGCCGAACTTTGTCATGATTTAAAGTTAAAAGAGATGATATTAATTGGTCATTCTATGGGCGGAAAGGTTGCTTTGCGATTGTCACAACTGCTCTCTAATGATATTCAAAAAATAGCCGCAATTGATATTGCGCCGATAAAATATTACCGCTCAGCCAATGCGATTATTCTAAGAGTATTAACTTATTGTCTTACAAACCATATTACCGATAAAAAACAGATCATGGATTTGATGAAACAAGCCGGCATTAATGATGCAATCATTCTTTTTTTATTAAAGTCGTTTAAAAATGAACGTTGGTTATTTAATGTTCAAGCTATTAATGATCAGTATGAACATATTTGTGATTGGCAAATAATTTCGCCTTGGTTAAAACCAACGTTATTTATACGAGGTGGCAATTCAACTTATATTACGGATGATGCTTATCAAGCTATTTTTGATCAATTTCCTAACGCGAAAATCGAAGTGGTTGAAGGCGCAGGGCACAATGTCCACGCCGAAAAAGCGCAACAAGTTTTACAACTTTTGCATAACTGGTTAGGTGACTAAATGATGTTTAATTGATAAATATTAATGTAAATCACAAAAAAAGCGCTGTTGCTTGGCGACTTGTTTATTCGGTGTGCTAACTGTTATCATCACCATTTTACACTGGGCATTATAGATTTTGTTTGTGATCTTATATTGCCAACCAGAAGGGATAATTTTGTGGCTAGTATAGGGATAACTATCAAGTAGCTGAAACGCAATTTTATTGGCACGTAGATTGTTGGCAAAGTAGCGATGTTTATTGAGTAATGTTTGTTGGTAATTAATAAAACCCAACATAATAATTGAAAATAGTAGTGTAGCTATCATGACTTCAATCAGACTAAAGCCAGCAAAATTTTTATTATTCACAATAAATAGCCTTTTTTTCAGGGCAATAGTCGAGCCAATGGCCTTTTTCAACAATCAATCGATTATTATCAAAATGTGCAAGCGTATATAGAAAAAAATCTTCATCTTCGGCTTCGCCTCGGACTAATACATAATTATCAACTTTTAATAAAGATCGCTTTATACAGGCCTTTAAATGATACGTTGGTTCGGTCATACAATGCCAATTAGCCTTAGGGGCTTGCCAATTTTGAGTTATTGCCCAAGTTAAAGATGAATTAGCTTGATTAAATTGCCGATAATATTGATTTTCTATTAAGATGGCTTTTTGCCACGAGCAAATAAGTAAATTGAAACCAATTAATAACACCAACCCAACAACCATCAAAATGATCATCATCATAATGGTGCTAAATCCAGACGAGGCGGGGTTTGAGTTAAAATTGATTTTCATTTTTGATAATTTCAGTGGTGTGATATTTAATTTGCTTATTTTTTATTAATTCTGCTGTAATTGATAAACTAATTGCATCGGGGAGCTGTTTTATTGCAAAATCGATTACTTTGATTTCGTTTGAATCAAATAAGTTTTCCCATTTTCTTCCAAAACAATTTAATGATCCTGTTCTATAGGCTATGTTGTTTTCTTTATAGCGATAGGTAAAAACATCTGATTTCATGGGGTTTTCAATGTTCCAAACCCAAGAATTGCGGATTTCACTGTCATATCGAAGGATAATACATTTCATCCGTTCATTAATTTCAATCGCTTTGGTTGTCATTTTTTGAGGATCATTTGCAATGAAACCTGCTCGCTTGATATCTTTTTTCATGCCAGCTAATCCAAGATCGATTGCCTGCTGTAAACGTGTTTTTTGGTAATATTGCATAATATTGGTTTGTAATTGAATATAAAATGACGTCATTCCCATAATAATAAGGCTAGATAATATGATGCTAATAAGCATTTCAAATAAGGAAAATCCAGCTATTTTTAACATGGTGGTAGGCCAGGTATATGACTGTTTTCTGCGCAAAAACGAATGCGCCCAAGAAAGGAAACAAAAACTCTGCTGGTACCTATTTTATTTTTTAATTGAAAAGACATCGTTTGTGCTAAGTTACGGCGTCCTAAAATTAAAGCGTCTTTATTGTTTGATAGTTCACTAATTTCAACAGAATTATCTGGTTTTATAAAATAAAGCACACCTTCATTACACGAGGTGGGTTTTTCATCTTGAGTAATTGCGATGCACCATGGTGATGTAAATTGGTGAATAATATAATTTTCATTTTTAGTTGAAGCTTTTACTTGAACTTCATATATAAAATAAGCAAGTTGCTTCGTTGTAGATGCTAACTCGTTTTGAAGTTGCTGTTCTTTCCAATACTCAATACCAATAGCGGCTAAAATAGCACTAATGCAGACAGTTATTAACAACTCCAGTAATGAAAATCCCAAATCTTGCATAAGATTGTCTTTGTAAATATCACGATGCAAGTAGTGTATATTTGAATAAAATAACTGTTTATTTGACATGCTAAATTTGTGATGCATCATCCAAATAAAATATGTTTTTTTCGACAATGTTTTATTTTTTCTTTTAATAAAATTAATTAGTTAAGAATTGCACTAAAAACAGTTCAGGAAAGTTATTGATTTTATTGAATTTTTTATTTTAGGTGTTTTCCCATTATTTGTATTGCATCTGCTAGCATTTCGATTGTTTTGGATTGCTCTTATATTGATCTTGACGATCTGATTAAACCACTTAAAAAGCAGGAAAGATTATATTATACTGTTTGTTCATTTATTATTTGCCAACGGATTTATAAGTTAAAGGAAACTTGAGATGCAACAATTACAAACTATTATTGAAGCAGCATTTGAACGACGTGCTGAAATTACACCATCAAATGTGGATACCGTAACTCGTGATGCAATCAATCAATGTATCGCTTTATTAGACAGCGGTAAGATGCGTGTCGCCGAAAAAATCAATGGCGATTGGGTGACTCACCAATGGTTAAAAAAGGCTGTTTTGCTCTCTTTCCGTATTAACGAAAACCAATTAATCAATGGTGGGGCGACTAACTATTATGACAAAGTGCCATTAAAATTTGCTGAATACGACGAATCAAGATTCCAACAAGAAGGTTTCCGTGTTGTTCCATCTGCTATTGCTCGTAAAGGGGCTTATGTTGCTCGTAATACTGTATTAATGCCATCTTATGTCAATATTGGTGCTTATGTTGATGAAGGTACTATGGTTGATACATGGGTAACTGTTGGTTCTTGTGCACAAATTGGTAAAAATGTTCACCTGTCAGGTGGTGTGGGAATTGGTGGTGTTTTAGAGCCGTTACAAGCTAACCCAACAATTATTGAAGATAACTGTTTTATTGGTGCACGCAGTGAAATTGTTGAAGGTGTAATTGTTGAAGAAGGCAGCGTAATTTCAATGGGCGTGTTTATTGGTCAAAGTACTAAAATTTACGATCGTGCAACGGGTGAAGTTCATTATGGACGTGTGCCAGCAGGTTCTGTGGTTGTTTCTGGTAATTTACCAACCAAAGATGGTAAATATAGCCTCTATTGTGCGGTTATTGTGAAAAAAGTGGATGCTAAGACTTTAGGTAAAGTTGGCATCAATGAATTACTTCGTACTATTGATTAATTTTACATTTGTTTTTTTAAACCGCTTAACTTGTTAGGCGGTTTTAATATTATTTTATAACCATTAAGTTTATAACCATTAGAAGAGGAGAATTTATGCCTTCTTTTGATATCGTTTCTGAAATCCAAATGCCTGAAGTTAAAAATGGCGTTGAAAATGCTACTCGAGAGCTAACCACCCGTTGGGATTTTAAAAATGTTGAAGCATCGTTTGAGTTAAATGAAAAAAATGAAACGATTAAAGCAACGAGCCAATCTGATTTCCAAGTACAACAATTACTTGATATCTTACGAGATAAACTTGCTAAACGTGGTATTGATGGTGGTGCACTTGAAATCCCTGAAGAAATGGAGCACAGCGGTAAGCTTTATAGTATTACGGTTAAACTTAAGCAGGGGATTGATAAAGAGTTAGCTAAGAAAATTGTAAAAGCAATTAAAGACAGCAAAATTAAAGTACAAGCCCAAGTGCAAGGCGAACAAGTTCGTGTGACAGGTAAATCACGCGATGACCTACAAGCGACGATGGCGTTAGTTAAAAACGGCGAATTTGGTCAACCATTCCAATTTACTAATTTTAGAGATTGATGCTTTTTGTGAGTAATATTGCCGATATTTATCGGTAATATTATCTTTTCCAACTAATTGTTTACCTTCATTTTTGTAAAGAATTTTAAATAAAATAAAGAAAGATTAAGAAAAGGCCTCATTTTAAGCATGATTGTTTATAAAATAAAACGATAGTGCTTTAAAACTTATACATAAGTAGCTTAAAGAGCAAGATTTTTTTTGATGAATACGTTATGCTATTTACTTGTCTATCCTCTTAATTATAACAATATTTATTATGATAAAAAAATTAGCTCTATTTTTATTTTTTCTTGTCTTTTCTGGTCCTTTATTTGCGCAAGAACTAAATGGCAAAACAAACGCAGAAAAGAAAGTCTTTATTGATAATCTATTATCAAAAATGACGATCCAAGAAAAAGTGGGGCAACTGCGTTTAGTCAGTGTTGGTGGTGATCTAACATTAAATAAAGTACTTGATCAAATCGAAGCAGGTGAAATTGGTGGTATTTTTAATACTATTGTTGAGCCAGATCTTTCTCAAATGCAGGAACGTGCTTTAAAATCCCCTAATAAAATTCCTCTCTATTTTGGATTTGATATCATTCACGGTCATCGAACCGTGTTTCCAATTAATTTAGGTATTGCATCAACGTGGGATCGTAGTGCGATAGCTAAAGCTGCTGAAGTATCAGCCGATGAAGCAACATCGGATGGATTAAACGTTACTTGGGCACCGATGGTTGATATTACACGCGATCCAAGGTGGGGCCGTGTGTCAGAAGGATTTGGTGAAGATCCTTATTTGACATCAGAGGCGGGACGAATTTTTGTTGAAAAAATGCAAAAGCAGTCGCTTGCAGATAAAAAATCTCTAGTTACTACAGTAAAACACTTTGCACTCTATGGTGCAGTTGAAGGCGGACGTGAATATAATAGTACGGATATGAGTGAACGTAAAATGTTCCAAGAGTATCTTGTGCCTTATAAAGCCGCAATTGATGCTGGTAGCCGTGCTGTGATGGTTTCGCTTGTGAGTGTTAATGGTATTCCTGCGACGGCAAATCATTGGTTATTAACCGAAGTATTACGTAATCAGTGGCATTTTGATGGCGTTGTGGTAAGTGATCACGGGGCGATACGTGAACTGATTAATCATGGTGTGGCCAGTGATCCGAAAGATGCCGTGCGAGTTGCGATTAAAGCGGGTATTGATATTAGTATGAACGATGAATACTTCTTACAATTTTTACCTGAATTAGTTAAAGAAGGGGCGATTACCGAAGATGAAATTAATCAAGCTTGCCGTCATGTTTTAGAGTTAAAATACGATATGGGGTTATTTAGTGATCCTTATCGCAATTTAGATCCGAAATTAAATATTGAAACGATGTTTGCTAACGATCGTTTGCATCGTGAGGAAGCGCGTGATGTGGCTCGACGTAGCATTGTTCTATTAAAAAATAACAATGAAATTCTACCATTAACTAAGAATAAAAAAATTGCAGTTATAGGTCCATTAGCTGATTCACAACGTGATATTTTAGGTAGTTGGTCAGGAGCAGGGCGTGCTAATTTGGCGGTAACGCCATTAGAAGGCATTAAACGTGCAGTTAATAATTCAAAATCAGTAAGTTATGCATTTGGTGCTAATCTTTCAGATGATGCAAATTTGTATCGATTTTTAAATTTATACGGAGAAACCACCAAATTTGATCATAGATCAGCGAAACAAATGATTACCGAAGCCATTGGTATCGCTAAAAAATCGGATGTTGTAGTTGCTTTTGTTGGCGAAGCTGAAGGTATGGCTCATGAATCATCAAGTCGAACAAATCTTTCTTTGCCCGCAACCCAAAAACAGTTACTTAACGCATTGAAAAAAACGGGTAAACCGTTGGTTATTGTCTTAATGAATGGTCGTCCATTAACGTTATCTGAAGAATATGCACAAGCTGATGCTATGCTTGAAACGTGGTTTTTAGGAACGGAAGGTGGTAACGCTATTGCTGATGTGTTATTTGGTGATTATAACCCTTCAGGAAAGTTGCCGATGTCTTTTCCTGATAATGTTGGACAAATCCCTGTTTATTATAGTCATCTAAATACAGGACGTCCAAGAGGTACTGAAAATATGGGCAAATATACGACGTCGTATTTTGATAGTCCAAATGATCCGTTATTTCCATTCGGTTTTGGTTTAAGTTATACCAACTTTGCAATGGACTTTTCATTATCGAGTTCTGAAATGAACAAAGATGGCGAAATTATTGTTAAAGTGAATGTTGAAAATATCGGTAATAAAGAAGGGATGCAAACGGTGCAACTTTATTTGCAAGATGTGACAGCATCAGTAAGTCGCCCTGTTAAAGAGTTGATTGGTTTTGAAAATATTAATTTAAAGCCTCATGAAAAAGGCGAAGTTGAGTTTGTTATTAAATATGACATGTTAAAATTTTGGAATGATAAAATGGAATATGTTGCAGAACCAGGAAAATTTAATGTGTTTATTGGTAGTGATTCAAGAACGCAAGATAAGAAAACCTTCTCTTTGCTTGATAAATAAATTTTAATTTCCGTCGACAGTTGTCGACGGTTTTGTTGCTGTGGTCAGTATTATGTTTGAATTTGATCTTATTTTACAGCTTCTTCAACAAATGTGTGTTTATTTAGTGATAGCTTATTTGCTAAGTAAAACACCTATCGTTATTCCGCTTATGCAAGTGACAGTGCATTTGCCTCATAAATTAGTTTGTTACTGCATTTTTTCATTATTTTGTATTATGGGTACCTATTTTGGCCTGCATATTGAAGACACTATTGCCAATACACGAGCCATTGGTGCTATTTTAGGCGGTTTACTTGGTGGCCCTGTCGTTGGTCTGTTGGTTGGGATCACAAGTGGTATTCATCGTTATACTTTAGGGGGAATTACAGCTGAGAGTTGTATGCTATCTACTATTTTAATTGGGTTAATTAGTGGGTTATTGCATTATGTATTGATGAAAAAGGGGCGTGTTGATCTGATTTATAATCCACTTTTAGTTGGTATGTTAGGTTTATTAGTTGAATCGCTTGAAATGATCTTAGTCTTACTTATCTCTCGACCTTTTGATGTAGTGTTACATGCTGTTAGCAGCATTGCAGCTCCCATGATTGTAGCCAATAGTATTGGTGCTGCGATGTTTATGAGGATTTTACTTGATAGACGCGCGATGTTTGAGCGTTATACTTCAGCTTTTTCAGCTAAGGCATTAAAAATCGCTGTGAGTACCGAAGGTTTGTTGCGTGATGGTTTTAATCAGCAAAATAGTACTAAAGTTGCCAATATTATTTATCAAGAACTTGATATCGGTGCTGTTTCAATTACCGATCGGGAAAAAATACTCGCATTTATTGGTATTGGTGATGACCATCATTTGCCTGGAACATTGATAACATCTAATAGTACTTTAGAAGCGATCGAGAAAAATGAAGTGCAATATCTTGATGGCGTTCATCAGCCTTATCAATGCTCAATCAATAAAAGCTGTCGTTTAGGATCGACTCTCGTGATTCCTTTGAGAGGAGAAAATAATACTGTTGTGGGGACAATTAAACTTTATGAAGCAAAAAATACGTTATTTAGTTCGATCAATCGAACCCTTGGCGAAGGAATTGCAAGTTTATTGTCTGCACAAATTTTGGCTGGTCAAAATGAGCACTATAAGCAACTGTTATCTAGAACTGAAATTAAATTGTTGCATGCGCAAGTTAATCCTCACTTCTTATTTAATGCCTTAAATACACTATTGGCGGTTATTCGGCGTGATAAAACACAGGCATCACAATTAGTACAAAACTTATCAACCTTTTTCCGGAAAAATTTAAAACGAACAGAAGAAATTGTTACATTAAAAGATGAAATAGAACACGTTAATGCTTATTTACAAATTGAAAAAATGCGTTTTATGGATCAGTTAACTATCAAAATTGATATTTCCCCTCAACTAGAATATGCACAATTGCCTGCTTTTTCATTGCAACCGATTGTTGAAAATGCTATTAAACATGGTACATCTCAATTACTTGGTGATGGTAATGTAACTATTTGTGCTTATAAGTCAGATCAATCATTGGTTTTAGAAGTGATCGATAATGCAGGTCATTATCGTGAACATAAAAAAGATACCAAAGGTTTGGGGCTTAATTTAGTTGATAAACGAATTAAGATTCGTTATGGTGAAAAGTATGGTATAAAAATAGTATGTAAACCTGATGAATATACTAAAGTTATGCTAATACTACCTTTACAAGAGGATATCAGTGCGTAATGTTAAACGTTATTATTGTTGATGATGAATTACTTGCCCGTGAAAATTTACGCTGTTTGCTTGAAACTGATCCTGAAATTAGTATCGTGGCTGAATGTAACAATGCAATTGAAGCGATTCGTGCAATTCATCGACTTCAACCCGATGTCGTGTTTTTAGATATCCAAATGCCTAAAATAGATGGTATGGAAATGTTATCAATGCTTGATCCTGAAACTATGCCAAGAATTGTGTTTTTAACAGCTTATGGTGAATTTGCGGTTAAAGCATTTGAAGAACAAGCATTTGATTATTTGCTTAAGCCTGTTGAACAAGAACGATTAAACAAAACTTTATATCGTTTGCATAATCATTGTTCTTCAGGAAATATCAATCAATTAAATGGCATTAATCAAAATCTAAAATATGTCCCATGTGTTGGCCATAACCGAATTTATTTATTGAATTTTGATGATGTATTTTATGTCTCCTCCAAAATAAGTGGTATTTATGTATTTAATCAAGAAAATAATGAATATCTAACCGAATTAACATTAAAAACTCTTGAGAATAAAACGGACCTTATCCGTTGCCATCGGCAATATCTGATTAATCTGAAAAAACTTAAAGAAATTCGTTTTAATCAAACTGGAGGGGTTGATGTTATTCTTATCAACGATGTTTCTGTGCCAGTTAGCCGTCGTTATTTAAAATCACTTAAAGAGCTATTGGGATTATAATAACCTTGATATCTTTTTGCCTTATTACTATTTCTTTTACCGCTAAGTTGCCAATTATAACCACTCACACTCTTTATCTAACCTATAACCTAAATATTGTTATCATTCTTAAAAACAAAAAATTACTATACGCTTGAACACAAAAAGGTCTTTAGTTGTTGCTTATTTCTTTAGTTTGTATGAAAAATAGGTGTTGATATTGGTAAAATTTCCGTTTTATCTTGTCACAATGTCTTTTAACAATACGCATTATGGTACTAAGTAACAAACTAATTAATCTTATAAATCACAAAGAGAATCATTATGAATAATAAAATCTTTAAGCATATTCCATGGTTCATCCTAGCTTTTGTTGGTGCATGTTGTTTAGCTGTTGTTGCACTACGGCGAGGTGAACATATTAGTGCACTTTGGATTGTTGCGGCGGCAGTTTCGATTTACTTAGTCGCATATCGATACTACAGCTTGTATATTGCTAAAAAAGTAATGCAATTAGATCCAACTCGTGCAACTCCAGCAGTCCTCAATAATGACGGTTTAAATTACGTTCCAACGAATAAATATGTATTGTTTGGGCACCATTTTGCCGCTATTGCAGGTGCAGGACCTTTAGTCGGTCCAGTACTTGCTGCCCAAGTGGGATATTTACCGGGTACGCTCTGGTTACTGGCTGGTGTTGTTTTTGCTGGTGCTGTACAAGATTTTATGGTGCTATTTTTATCATCTCGCCGTAACGGTTCATCTTTAGGCGAAATGATTAAAGAAGAAATGGGACCAATACCAGGCACGATAGCGCTATTTGGTTGCTTCTTAATTATGTTGATCATTTTAGCTGTATTGGCGCTAATTGTGGTTAAAGCCTTGGCGGAAAGTCCATGGGGTGTTTTCACTGTTTGCTCAACTGTGCCGATTGCTCTGTTTATGGGGATCTACATGCGATTTATTCGACCAGGTAGAGTAGCTGAAGTATCTGTGATTGGTATTGTACTACTTGTTTTATCTATCTGGTTTGGTGGTGTTATTGCTCATGATGCATATTGGGGCCCAGCTTTAACCTTCAAAGCAACAACGATTACTTATGTATTAGTTGGTTATGCATTGGTTTCTGCAATGTTACCTGTATGGTTAATTTTAGCGCCACGAGATTATTTGGCGACTTTCCTAAAAATTGGTGTTATTGTTGGTTTAGCGATTGGTATTGTTATTTTAAATCCTGATTTAAAAATGCCATCTGTTACACAATACGTTGATGGTACAGGACCTGTTTGGAAAGGGTCGTTATTTCCATTCTTATTTATCACTATTGCCTGTGGTGCAGTTTCTGGTTTCCACGCATTAATTTCGTCAGGTACTACACCTAAATTACTTGCTAATGAAAACGATGCCCGTTTTATTGGTTATGGTGCAATGTTGATGGAATCGTTTGTTGCGATGATGGCTTTGGTTGCGGCGTCAATTATTGAACCTGGTCTTTATTTTGCAATGAATACACCACCTGCAGCATTAGGTATTACTATGCCTGATCTTCATAAACTTGGTACTGAAGATGCGCCGATGATCATGGCTCAATTGCAAGACGTAACAGCACATGCTGCGGCAACAGTGAGCTCTTGGGGGTTTGTTATTTCTCCAGATCAAATTATCCAAACCGCAAAAGACATTGGTGAACCATCAGTACTAAATCGTGCCGGCGGTGCGCCAACATTAGCAGTAGGAATTGCGCATGTGTTCCATCAAATTCTACCTGGTGCAGATATGGGCTTTTGGTACCATTTTGGTATTTTGTTTGAAGCGCTATTTATTTTAACAGCACTTGATGCAGGTACCCGATCTGGCCGCTTTATGCTACAAGATTTATTAGGTAATTTTGTTCCATTTTTGAAAAAAACAGACTCACTTATTGCTGGTTTTATTGGCACAATTGGTTGCGTTGGTTTGTGGGGCTATTTACTCTATCAAGGTGTAGTTGATCCATTAGGTGGCGTTAAGAGCTTATGGCCATTATTTGGTATTTCTAACCAAATGTTAGCCGCGGTTGCATTAGTCTTAGCAACAGTTGTATTAATCAAAATGAAACGAGCGCAATATATTTGGGTAACTATCATTCCGGCTATCTGGTTATTGATTTGTACAACATGGGCATTATCATTGAAATTATTTAGCAATAACCCGCAATTAGAAGGTTTCTTCTATTTAGCGAATGAATACAATCGTCGCATTGCTGAGGGTAGTGATTTAACCGCACAACAAATTGATAATATGCACCATATTGTTATTAACAATTATACCAATGCGGGTTTAAGTATCTTATTCTTATTGGTTGTTTACGGTATTATCTTCTTTGGTATTAAAACGGCGTTAAAAGTACGCAATAATAAACAAAGAACAGATAAAGAAACGGCTTATGTGCCAATTCCTGAGGGTGGCGTGAAGACATCGATGTCGCATTAAATACTAAGCAATAGGATACTATTAATTATAGTATCCTAGCCGTATTATCTAGAATCAATTTGCTATTTTATACTCAACAATCTTAAGTCTATTGTTGAGTATTTTTTTAGGTAATAATGGTTATATACTGTTGTAAAAATAAAATCTAAAGCTAATTAACTTTTTACATAGGATGATACCGTGCAAAATGATATTACTTTTTATCAACGTTTTAAGTCTGATATATTAGCAGGTCTAAAAGTCATTACTATCAGAGATAGAAGTGAATCACATTTTAAAGTTGGTGATAAGCTTCGTGTTGGAACTTTTGAAACTGATGAGTATTTTTGTACTATAAAAATAATTAGCGTTACACCAATTACTCTTGAACAATTAACAGAAGAACACGCAAAACAAGAGAATATGACATTAAGTGAATTGAAAAAGGTGATTTCAAATATTTACCCAAATGAAAATCATTTTTTTGTCATTCATTTTTCGCTCTTATAACAAAAAGACGCATTGTTAATGCGTCCTGTTTATTTTTATAACCAAATAGAATGAATAATATTAATGATTTATGGGCAGTACATCCAAAGTTAAACCATTCACACCAATAACTTCAACTGTTTGGCCAATATCTAAATCTTGATCACAGCTAGCTGACCACGTTCCATCTTTGATTTTTACTCGACCTGAACCATTAACAATAGCATCAGTGACAACGGTTTTAATACCAATTAAATCTTGTTGTGGTTGATTGATTTCGCCTTTACTAGATTTATCTTTACCTTGCTTTTTGAGCCAAAGCCACCAAAGGTAAGCAGATACAAGCGTTAGAATTGCAAATAAAATCCACAAAGTTGGCCAAGAAAGGGGTAAAACCCAAGCAATTAGACCAACAATAATGGCTGCAATTCCACTCCAAAGCCCGTAGCCACCCGTGCCAAGTAACTCTGCAATCAGCAGTAAACCTCCTAAGGCAATAAATACCCAATGAGGCGAATTATAGAAAACCATAAAAAAATCATTCATTATCAATTACCTTTAAAATTCATTCAGTAAAAATCTTAAACATAGCGTTTATAAATTTTGTCAAAAAATTTTAGGGAAACACTATGTTTAAGTATAAAAATTGATTTTTTATTTCGTATTTTTAATCAATTCAGCAATACCGCCAATGCTACCCATTAAACTTGACGCGTCAAGTGGCATCATAATCACTTTACTATTATCAGCTGAGCCAATTTGTTGTAACGCTTCAGTATATTTTTGGGCAACAAAGTAGTTAATTGCATTAATATTACCTGCTGCAATTGCATCAGAAACCATTTGAGTAGCTCTTGCTTCTGCTTCAGCAGCACGTTCACGAGCCTCAGCTTGTAAAAAGGCAGATTGTCTTTCACCTTCTGCTTTTAAGATTTCAGATTGCTTTTCACCTTCTGAGCGTAAAATCGCAGCTTGGCGAACACCTTCCGCTTCAAGAATTTCTGCACGTTTATTACGTTCTGCTTTCATTTGCGCATTCATCGCAGCAATTAATTCTGTTGGTGGGCGAACGTCTCGAATTTCAATACGAGTAATTTTAATTCCCCATGGGCTAGTTGCATCATCAACAATGCTTAATAACTTAGAGTTGATGTGATCACGTTGTGATAACATTTCATCCAATTCCATGCCACCAAGCACGGTACGGATATTGGTCATCATTAAATTAATCACCGCACGTTCAAGCTGATTAACTTGATACGCAGCTCTTGCAGCTTCTTGCACTTGAATAAAACATACCGCATCGATTTGCACATTGGCATTATCTTTTGAAATAACTTCTTGTGATGGAATATCAAGTACTTGTTCCATCATATTAATTTTACGACCAACACCATCCATAAATGGAATAATGATATTTAAACCAGGTTCAAGGGTATGGGTATATTTACCAAAACGTTCAATAGTATATTGATAACCCTGTGGAACGATCGTAATTGCTTTTAAAACCGTAATTAACGCAAGTAAAACAATAACACCAATGACGATATAAAATACTGGCATAGTTCAAAAATCCTTATAATTTTTTATAATAAAAATGAGTTAGCTATTTTATAGATTATTGAATTTTTTGACTAGTTTTAATTCATATTATAGAAGTACATTGCCAGTATACTCACCAGCTTATAATTTCAAATAATATTGTAAAAATAACTAAATTTGTTATTTGTTTAATGAAGACATTGTTTGTAGAGCAAGGCTAATTATTATGTTGATGGTGCTGAGTTAGAGGGCTTTGAAGCGATCTTTGATCATCTAATTATAATGGTCATATTGCTAGATTCAAAAATGATTTGAACTAGTTCCAAATGATATGAAAATAAGTTTGGGATGACTTTCAATAAAAAATTTAGATTTTTACCATAACCTATTGGTGAGTTTTTAACTTAACGCTAAACTATGTCTTACTGCTACAGTCATAATTATTGGCAATAAGTTTAGCTAACATAACTAAACTACAAAATATAAAAAACAATAAATATCCTCCTAAATCATGCTATTTAAACAGTATCAAGTTTAGATATAACAATAAAACACAATAGGAATTAAAATGGAAAAAACGACGATTGATCAACAAATTGAACAGCTCAAAAAAATAACCCGAGAAGATGGCATCGAAAAATATATAGATGCTCAGTTACGATTGGTTACCATTTATTATTTAGGTAAAAACGATATTGAACAAGCAGAAATTTGTTTATTAAAGATTGACAAGCAGGCTAATCCTAAAGCTTATGCCGATGCGCAATTCTTTTTAGGTACAATTTATGAATATGATAAAGAAGATATAAAGCAGGCAGAATTATATTATAAAAAGGTTGAAAGAGAGGATAATGCC